>CADFKY010000033.1 GCA_902834965.1 Veillonellaceae bacterium | reverse complement strand
CGATTTCATCTAATAATTTACGGCTGTCTACAGAATGAATTAAATCAAACATAGGCACCGCTTGACGCACCTTATTGACCTGTAAATGACCAATCAAGTGCCATGTTAATGCTGGACCTTTATAGGTGAGCTGTTTTTCTTTAGCCTCTTGTACTCGATTTTCCCCCACATGAGTAACACCGAGACATGCGACCTCTTCCACCGCTGATACAGGGTGATTCTTAGTAACAGCTACTAATAATGCTGTATCTACGCGACCAACGCGCGCCATAGCATCTGCCATGCGCTGCTGTATAGCGTGTAGGGATTCTTCAATCATGTGATTCCCCTTCAATCTATATTTAAAAACCATAAAATATATTTGTATAGACTATTCTATTATATAGTATTTATTATTGATTGTACATCATTTAGGCCTTATAAAGCCTATAAATCTATGTATGTATATACTACCGTTCTTGTAGCATACCAAATAAAGCCATGCGACCTGTTTTACCAGATTCCCGACGATAGGAATAACAATCTCTATCTGTTACTGTATCGGTACCACCAATAGCAATATGTTCTTTAGGAACACCATTCACCAAAAGTCCTTCGGCGATAAAGTTCCATAAGTTAATATAGGCTTTATCTAGTTTATCACCTGGATAGTTTACAATATCAGCCACACTACGGTCGGTCATACCACGCCAAGCTAATTCAAAACGTTTCCCTAACTCTACATCGACTTCAAAGGATTCTGGTCCAATACTAGATCCAAGATAAATATAACAATCTTTGAACTCCGTACCATAAGCCTCTTTCATAGATTCAATAGTAAGAACTGGCAAATGTCCTATCGCTCCGCGCCAGCCTGCATGTACCGTAGCGATAGCGTGATGCTTAGCATCATAAATACCTACAGCTACACAATCAGCAGTAAATAAAAATAGCGGTACATTCGGTAATTTTGTAAATACAGCATCACAATCGGCGATTGCTGTATCCTCTCCAAAGGCTCCAGCACCAACGAGAGCTTCTGTGATTTCTACAGCTTTTAAACCATGTACTTGATTACCACAAGAAATACGTTTTGGTTCAACACCTAAATATTCAGCAATAATAGCACGGTTTTCACGAACATACTTAGGCTCATCCCCTACGTGAAATGCTAAATTTAGTGATTCATAGGGCTCTTGAGATACACCACCATGACGGTACGTATCACCTATTGTAATAGGAAAACGATCTGCCCAATTAGGAGTTTCATAAGACCAAGTACCATGAGGTCCTTTAACATCTATACGTTTTACAAATTGATTCATAAGTGCCTCCTATTTACATACACCACATCTCTTACAGCCTTGTACACATGGTGGTGTATACGCTTCATCCACAGAGCGTTTCCATTCCAGTTCAAGATATCCATCGTCCATCCCCATGTCGAGGTGACTCCATGGTAAAAATTCATCAAAGCTGCGTTCACGATAGTTCATCTCGTCCATATCTAGGCCTGCTGCCTTCATTTCAGCCTTGAAGGACTTACTGCCACGATCTGCTGCACATGCCGCAAGAACAGCGCCAAGACGGCGATCACCACGAGCTAGTACACCTTGGATATATGCCTCTTTAGGTGATTCAACGAGCACCTCGATACGACGATTCTTTTGCAATGATTTTTTAATATATTGAAGTTTTTTCTCTACCGTTTTTTGATTATCCATCGCCATCCATTGGAATGGTGTAAAAGGCTTCGGAATAAATGGATTGATACTGAGCGTTAAACGACCTTTACAGCCTACCTCTGCCATATGGGCTTGCGTCCGTTCTGCCAGGCCTACAATTGCTTCAATATCCTCGTCAGTTTCCGTTGGCAACCCAATCATGATGTAGAGTCGCATATGTTGGATACCAGACTTAGCTGATAAAGTGGCCGCATTTTGTAAATGCTCTTCGCTAATGCCCTTATTGATGACGCGCCGCAATCGTTCACTGCCCGTTTCTGGTGCAATGGTAATCGTCTTTTGCCCACTATCTGCCAAGCCATCTACAACGGCTTGCGTCAAAGAATCTGCACGCAAGGATGCGCAAGAATAACGCATATCTTTAGAACGAATATAAGTAACTAACTCATCTACCTCTGGATAATCAGAAATAGCGGCCCCCATAAGGCCTACCTTTTTACCTAATTTCTCTGCTCTATCTACGCCTTCTTTTAATATTTCTAAAGGTCGTACGCGCGGTACACGGAAACAATAGCCGGCCATACAGAATCGACAATGCCGTCCACAACCACGTGCCACCTCGATGATGTACATAGCGCCAAATTCTGTATAGTTTGTTGCTACTACGGTTTCGCCGCCACTAGTGAGCATTTCAAAATGGCGTTTAATCGTTTTTGGTGCGCCTTCAGCAATATCGTAACCTTTAAATTCGCCGTCGTCGCTGTAAATTGGCACGTACAAAGATGGTACATACACGCCAGATATATTCGCTAATTGACGCAAAATAGCATGTCGATCTAGACCCGCCATTTTGCCATCGCGAATGATATCTAGAACGCGACTAACGATACCTTCCCCTTCACCGATGATGAAAGCATCGATAAAGTCCGCAAAAGGCTCTGGATTAAAGGTAGCACATGGGCCACCGGCAATAACGATAGGATCAAATTCTGTACGGTCTTTCCCCATAATAGGTACGCGTCCATGACGTAACATCAACGGAATATGGAAATAGTCCATTTCAAAGGTCACGTCAAAGGCCACCACATCAAATTGATGCATAGGCCGCTGTGTTTCAACACTCATCAACGGTGTCTTAGTCTTATCGTATGCTTCTAATTCCTTTTTCTCAGGCAAGAAGATACGTTCACATACGCTATCATGGCGTAAGTTAATCTCCTCATAAATAATGTGGAGGCCAAGATTGCTCATGCCTACAAAATATGTATTAGGATAGACGATAGCCACCTTTTGCCCTGCGTGAGGATTTACAGTAACCCGACTATCCTCGTCTTTATATAATTCTTGTAATCGATCAATTAAATCTTTACGATTCACTAGTTCCCTTTCTATATAAGCCCACTATGAATAGTGGGCTTAAAAATACTACATATTAGATTTTAAAATTTAGATTTCAATGTATTTTTAGTAGAAATAGTTTTAGTCTTTAAAGCACTTACAATTTGAGGACGATGTTTTCTTTCATACGGATAGATGACTACCTCACCATCTTTGTATTCAGCAATATATACATCTTTTATTTTATACCCTTGCTTTTCAACCTCTTTTTCAAGCCACTCTTGTTCTTTTTCAATTACAGCTAATGTAAAGTGATTAATTTGACCATCATCAATAAGATCAAATTTAATATTTTCATCACCGAATTGAACAACGCTTAACTGACCATTTTGTTCTAGTACAGCACGTTTTACATCTGTTACATATTGAACACCAGCAGTACGCAATTTCAATTTAAGCTCCGCTGCTTGAATACCATAACGCATACACTCTTCAGTTAATACGTGACCCTTTTCAATTACAATAACTGGATGACCATCGAGAATGGTTTTGAAGAAACGAAGATTACCTTTTAAGAATTTAAGAGACATTACAAGAATAGTCCACAAAATGAGGACTAACATAAACTGTAAAATACCAATTTGGTCATTGTAAATAATGGCACCGATAATACCACCAAGTACATAGTTTTGTAATTGGTCCAAAGCAGAGGTTGGCGCTAAGTTTCCCTTCCCCATTAAGTTAATTTGTAAAATAATCGCCAAGAGACCTATGGCGAGTTTGGCAAAGACCATCCCATAGACGGCCATAGCTTCTGTCATATGTGGTCCTCCTTATGGTAATACATCCGCTTTATCATGAATTCGGTCTGTAGGACTTACTGTATACACACGAGTGATTGTATAGGTAGTAAATTCAGGATTAAATTGCACCTCATAGTATGCATCGCTAACCTTTAAGATCATACCATTACGTACCTTTAAGGAATTAACAGCTAATTGACCTTCATCAACACCACGGTCTGCACTAAAGGAATGCAAGAATTGAGCCATTCTAGAAGAATCTTCAGAGTAATTCTTCATACGACCATATTCTTGATATTCTAAGCCTAAGAAAAATACAATAATTAAGGATAATATAACAGTTAAATCACGGTAACGGCTTGTAAAACCATTACGCAAAACTTGAATGCCTACTCCGAGAAGGGCTAATAAAATAACTACAAAGATAACGAACCCTAATGTATGACCAGATGCGATTTGGCTTTCCACATAGGAAACGGAATAGAAGTCCATAATGATGCTCCTTTCATATATCTTCTTATTATATCACAAATAAATATGATAATAACCAACAACGATTTATAAAAAATAGAGCTACCACAATGATAGCTCTATTAAACAGTTACTATACTAATTTATTTACATTCACGGTACACGATGATATAAGCATGAGTATTCGCTGTAAAACCAGATTCTAATTCTAGTTCAACTTCTAAAACGGCATCGTCAACGTCACCTTTATAATACGCATTACGTTGTTCTGCGGAATAGAAATACATAGCCGCATTATATTCATTACCTGCTTGTACTGGAATTGTGATGGTAACAGGCTGTGTTTCAACATTCTTTGTTTTAGTACCCACATTATCCGTTGTGTAATATACGGATTCAATGGTATGTTCTCCTGGTGTTACTGCCACAATGACTTGACCATATTGACCAGTTTTATGATCAATAGTAGAAAGGTCCTTACCATCAACCTTTACAGATTTACCATAAATATGAAGAATCGCTTTATTAGCATTCTCTTGTACAAATTGTTGTTCACCGGCTTGTCGTTTTTTATTGAACTTCATAAATACGGCAAACAAAATGGCCCAAATGACTGCAACCGCCACGATGATAATAATAGTTGTAGAACTCATAGTATCTCTCCTTATACCAAAATATACTACACTGACTCTACGTTAACTATATCATACGTACTTGTATTACTCAATAAAAAAGCGACCCCAAATGGGGTCGCTTTCAGTAAGCATATGCTTATCAAGAAATTACTACAGTAATCTCTTATTTCAACCAGCTCATCAAGTTGCGAAGTTCTGCACCAACTGGTTCGATTGGATGGTTAGCAGCTGCTTCACGATGTTCTTTAAGGAATTTTTGACCATTTTTGGAATCAGCCAAGAATTCGTCAGCGAATTTACCAGATTGGATATCAGCCAAGATTTGTTTCATAGCTTCTTTAGTTTCTGGAGTAATTACGCGAGGACCTGCATAGTAGTCACCATATTCTGCTGTGTTAGAAATGGAGTTACGCATTTTTTGGAAACCACCTTCGTAGATAAGATCTACGATCAATTTCATTTCATGCAAGCATTCGAAGTAAGCGTTTACAGGTTCATAACCAGCTTCTGTTAATACTTCGAAACCAGTTTTGATCAATTCAGTAACACCGCCGCACAATACAGCTTGTTCACCGAAGAGGTCAGTTTCAGTTTCGGATTTGAAGTTAGTTTCCAAGATACCTGCACGGCCACCACCGATACCGGAAGTCCAAGCTAATGCTACTTCTTCAGTATCACCAGATGGGTCTTTTTCTACTGCGTACAAGCAAGGAACGCCGGAGCCTTCTTGGTATGTACGACGTACTAAATGACCAGGGCCTTTAGGAGCTACCATGAATACGTTGATGTCTTCACGAGGTACGATTTTACCGAAGTGAATGTTGAAGCCGTGAGCAAATGCCAAGTATGCACCTTGTTTCAAGTTAGGAGCGATATCTTGTGCATATACGTCTGCTTGTAATTCGTCAGGAATCAATACCATAACGATGTCAGCACCTTTAACCGCTTCTGCAGTTTCTTTTACTGTAAGGCCTGCTTCTTCTGCAGCTTTCCAGCTAGAAGAACCACCACGAAGACCAATTGTTACGTCCATACCATTTTCTTTTAAGTTCAATGCATGAGCATGACCTTGAGAACCGTAACCTAAAACTGTAATTTTTTTGCCTTCCAATTTGCTCAAATTACAATCTGCATCATAATAAACTGTAGTACCTAAAATTTTACCTGCCATACTAGACAACCTCCAAAATATATTCAATAGAATATTTAATATATATACTGTACACAATCTCACAAATAAATGCAAGATTTGTAGTGTATATCGTAATTTATCGAATAGTCAAATAGACTAATCTACAACTTAAATTTGTACCCTTTTTGTATTAAGAAAAAATGAATTATCCTAATTTTAGCTCTTATTTAACTATAATCCATGGGCGATTTTTCTCCCATACAACAGATACATCAATACCAAATACGTCGCTTAGAATTTCATCTGTTAAGATGTCCCGCTTCTTGCCTTTATACACAATGAGGCCATCTTTAATAATAGCTACATGTGTAATACTGGGCATAATCTCTTCAATTTGATGAGATACATAAATAAAAGGCTTATGTTCCTCTCGTGCCATATTCTCAACAGTTGCTAAGAATTGCTCGCGAGCAGGCAAATCAAGACCAGAGCAAGGCTCATCTAAAATAAGCAAATCTGGATTAGCCATAATAGCCCGTGCTAGTAAAACACGGCGCTGTTCACCAGCAGATAGGGTATGAAATCTATGGCCTTCCAAATAGGACAAACCAAACTCAGACAATAATTGCAGTCCTCGTTCACGTACTTCAGGCTCTACCTGTTGATAAATACCAATACTATTAAAAGCACCAGAAATAACAACATCTTCTACGACTTGTTTATCCAGTGTAGACTGGAATTGTCCAAGCGCCGAACTAACAAAGCCTAATCGCGCCTTGATTTTAGGCCATGCATATTTGCCAAATTCATGACCAAATACGCGTAATAGTCCTGTTGTAGGAATTTGGTAAGCTGGAATCATGCTGAGCATCGTCGATTTACCAGCCCCATTGAGACCTAATAAGGCCCAATTCTCCCCTTCTTCAACATTCCAATTAATGCCTTTTAAAATTTCGCGGCCTTCACGACGAAACTTGACGTCTTCATAATGGAGTAATTCACTACTCACACAACCATCTCCTAAATCTTTTCTCCACGGCTCATTGCGGTAATGCCAGTTTTGGCAATTTCAAGGACACCATAGGTTTCCATAATTTGAATGAAACCGCGTAATTTTTCTACGCTACCAATTACTTCAATAATCATAGAAGTAGGAGAAATATCGAGTACATTACCACGATATACATCGGCAATTTGTACAATTTGAGAGCGTGTTGCAGCAGTTGCTTTTACCTTGATAAGCATTAACTCACGGCATACTACATCATGATCTTCAAAAACTTTAACCTTTACAACATCAATGAGCTTGTAAATTTGTTTTTGAATTTGGTCTAAGATGCGATCATCTGCCTCAACGGTGAGGGTAATACGAGCATAGCCTGGTGTATTTGTAATACCAGATGTCATTTTTGTAACGTTAAAGCCACGACGGTTAAAGAGTGCCAATATACGTGCACCAATGCCTGCTGTATTTTTTGCAATTACTAAGACTTGATGTTCTCTCGCCATTATAGCACCCCTTTCTTGCCCATCATACCACTTACGGTACCGCCAGCTGGAATCATCGGCAACACATTATCTTCTCTTGCTACACGGCAATCCAAGATGATACTTTCATCAGATGTAATGAAAGATTTAAATTCTTTATTGAAATCCTCTACATTATCGATACGAGCGGCTTTCAAATCAAAAGCCTCTGCCAATTTCAAGAAGTCTGGGCTCGTTTCCAAATCCACATAGGAGTAGCGGCGATTATTAAAGATTTGTTGCCATTGACGAACCATGCCAAGGTAACCATTATTAATGATAACAATCTTAATTGGTAAATTATATTGGCGAACCATCATGAGTTCTTCGAAGGTCATTTGGAATCCACCATCACCAACAACAAGGATAACTTGTTTATGAGGTGCCCCCACTTGAGCCCCAATTGCAGCTGGTAAGCCATAGCCCATGGTACCTGCGCCACCAGATGTAACAATGGTATGAGGTTTTTTATGAGTTAAGAATTGAGCCGCCCACATTTGATGTTGGCCTACGTCAGTTACAATAACTGCATCCTCTTTGGCAATCTTGTTAAGTTCAGATAATACGTATTGCGGATGTAATACACCATCTTTAGATTCAGGAATTACCATAGGATATTCCGCTTGCCATTCACGAATTTGTGCAATCCATGCTTCATGAGTTGTAGGTTCTACAAGCGTATTAAGTTCAGATAAAACTCGCTTCAAGTCACCTACAATTGGTACGTTAATAGTAACGTTTTTATCAATTTCTGCTGGGTCAATATCGATATGAATAATTTTAGCTTTTTTACAGAAGAAATCTGGATGACCTGTAATGCGATCGTGGAAACGAATACCGGCCGCAATAACAAGGTCTGCTTCTTCTGTACTATTATTAGCCGCTACAGAGCCATGCATACCCACCATACCAAGAGCAAGCTCATGGTTACCTGGGAAACCACCAAGGCCAACTAATGTATTTGTTACAGGAATTTGAGCCTTTTCTGCCAATTCCTTTAACTCATCCATAGCGCCAGATTTCAATACACCGGCACCGGCAATGATGAGCGGACGTTTCGCATTTTTAATGAGTGTAGCCGCTTTCTTAATTTGCCCTTGATGACCTTTATAGGTTGGATCATACCCTTCAAGATGGATAGGTACTTCATATAATTTATTGTATTCTGTCATGGATATTTTTTCTGTTTGAATATCCTTAGGAATATCGATAAGAACTGGCCCTGGACGACCTGTACTAGCAATAAAATACGCTTCTTTAATGATGCGAGGTAAATCGCGAATATCTTGAACAAGGTAGTTATGTTTTGTAATCGGCATGGTAATACCTTGGATATCTGCTTCTTGGAAGGAATCCTTACCAATAAACGGACGACCAACCTGACCAGTAATGGCCACCATAGGTACAGAATCCATGTAAGCAGTCATAATACCTGTAACAAGATTAGTTGCACCAGGACCGGATGTAGCGAGGCATACCCCTACTTTTCCAGATACGCGTGCATAACCATCTGCTGCATGGGCTGCACCTTGTTCATGGCGAACAAAATAATGTTTAATTTCAGGGAAGCTATAAATTTCATCATAAATTGGAATTACCGCGCCACCTGGATAACCGAACATGTCGGTTACACCAAGGCGATGCAATGTTTCAAGGACAATGCGTGCCCCATTGATTGTTTCTGCGCTCATA
>CADFKY010000032.1 GCA_902834965.1 Veillonellaceae bacterium | reverse complement strand
TATCTTTTACCAAGAAGAAGTTATTCAAGGATTTAGACATTTTTTCAGAATTAATAGTAATGAAACCATTGTGTAACCAGTAGCGTACAGATGGATGTTGACCAGAACAACCTTCAGATTGAGCAATTTCATTTTCATGATGAGGGAAGATCAAATCGCTACCGCCACCATGGAAATCAAATTCTGTACCTAAATATTTTTGGCTCATCGCAGAACATTCAATATGCCAGCCTGGACGACCGTTACCCCAAGGACTTTCCCAATACGGTTCACCTGGTTTTGCTGCTTTCCATAATGCAAAGTCCATAGGATTTTTCTTACGGCCATCAACTTCGATACGAGCACCTGCTTCCATATCATCTAATGTACGGCCAGATAACTCACCATAGTGTTCAAATTTATCAACGCTATAATATACATCGCCATCGAGTTCATAAGCATAGCCTTTTTCAATCAATGTAGAAATCATAGCGATAATGTCTTCGATATGTGTAGAAACACGAGGATAAATATCAGCACGTTGTACACCAAGTGCATCCATTACTTCAAAATAGCTATCAATATAACGGTTTGCAATAGTATCCCAAGATACACCTTCACCATTAGATGTATTGATGATCTTATCATCTACATCTGTAAAGTTTTGTACATATGTTACTTTATAGCCTACATGTTTCATATAGCGACGAATTACGTCCCATGTTACGAATGGACGTGCATTGCCAATATGAGGATGGTTATATGGTGTAACACCACATACGTACATCTTTGCCTCACCTGGTGTTACAGGATTAAACACCTCTTTTTGGCGCGTCATAGTATTATAAACTGTAATTTCTCTCATCGTTACCGATGCCTCCATGTTCGTAAAATAAAAAAGACCCCTCATCTCATACAGAGACGATGGTCCGCGGTTCCACTCTGTTAGGTACCAATAGCGATACCCACTCATCGCATAACGGTGCGTCGCCGGACAAACCTACCTATAATCGGAGTGTCAGCTCGTGAATGCATTTCATCTACCTATCCATGAACCCTCCCACCATCGGTTCTCGCTAAAAAGTTAGTTGTAGAGTACTTCTTTCAGTCTTAGCTATTAGTAATAATCTATATTGAGATATGTAAATATTGTATCAATTATCCTATAGAATGTCAATGAGAACAAGAAAATCCTCATCTCTCAATATATCCAAATAGCCTATTAAACATGCATATTCTGGATATAGAATTTAAAAGATGAGGAATTCTATAATGAAAATATTTTACTACGCTTATCACTAATGCCAATATCATTTATAAAAGTATACTTACAAATAATAATTGAAACATTAGTTATTAACTATTAAGCGTTTTCTAATTTTTCTTGATCATCATGTTTACGGCAAATACCTGCAAAGATAGAGCCTGTAAAGTTATGGATGATAGAGAACACTGCACCTGCTACTGCTGCTTGAGGTGTAAAGTGTTTAAGTGCTAAAGACACGGATAATGCAGAGTTTTGCATTGCCACTTCAATTTGCATAGCACGACGAGAGGAAATATCGATGCTAAGGGCCTTACAAATGAAGTACGTTACTACATAACCACTCACATTTTGTACCAAGCAAGCTACGAAGATGATGAAACCAGTTTCAGCAATTTGTTTTTGGTTTACTGCAGTTACAGCAGCCAAGATTAACAATACTGCAATGGCCGCAATTGTAGGACATACAGATTTAACAGGTTCAATCTTAGAGCCGATGAAGTAATTCAATACGATACCCAAGATGATTGGTACCAATACGATTTTTACGATAGAAATAAACATCGGCATAAATTGAATTTCAATGGAAGATGTAGCACCTGCATAGAGTACAACGAATAAAGGTGTCAAAATCGGAGCCAATAATGTAGATACAGTCGTTGCAGATACAGATAAAGGAACATTACCATTAGCAAGGAATGTCATAACATTAGAAGCTGTACCACCAGGGCAAGCACCTAATAAGATGAAGCCGATACCAATTTCTGGCGGGAAATTAAAGATAAGGGCCACTAAGAAACCTGCCAATGGCATCCATAAGAATTGGATAACAGATACAAGAATAACCTTCATTGGTTGCTTAAATACATCAAGGAATACTTGCGCTGTTAATGTTAACCCCATGGCAAACATAACAAATTGAAGCATGTACGCAATGTACGGCGTCATCCAAGAAAATACAGTTGGTAATAAATACGCTAGCACTGCCATCAATAGCACGATCCATGAAAGGTAGCTATTGAACAAGTGGTTAAGAGAACGAATAATACTCATAAAAGCACTCACTTTCATAATAAATAAAAATAAAAGACGCCGATTATTATAGCATTTCTATTGAATAATCTCAATATACATAAAAAAGCTCTCATAACCTCAGCTATGAGAGCTTTTAAATTAGCTTCTATTACTATTTTGTTAAAGCGCTAACATTGTCTAAGCGATGTAAGCATTTTTCTTTACCAAGCAATGTAACAATATTATTCAAATCTGGACCATGCATTTGACCTGTTAAAGCCACGCGGATTGGCATGAATACGAATTTACCTTTCAAAGCAGTTTCTTTCATAACAGCTTTAATCGTTGCTTTTACAACGTCAGGTGTAATTTCATCAAGTTCTACCAATGCATTACGGAATGCACCAAGAACTGTTGGTGCTGTTTCTTCATTCAATACAGCACGCAATTCCTCTTCGTGACCTTCTTCAAGGAAAACTGTTTCACCCATGAACATGCCTACATGATCTTTAATTTGGGCACCATAGCTAATATGATCACGGAATGTAGAGCATAACAATGTCAACCAATCAATATCCGCTTGATTTAAGCTATCTGGAGCCAAACCAACCTCTTTCAAATGAGGTAAGCAAAGATGGAATAACTCTTCATCGCTCAAGTTTTTCATGTAGTGGAAGTTGATATGGTTCAATTTATCAATGTCGAATACGGCAGGGTTCTTAGCTACGCGATCCATAGAGAAGGCTTGAATCAATTCATCTTGTGTAAAGAACTCCTCTTCCCCTTCTGGAGCCCAACCTAGAAGCGCTAAGAAGTTTACAAGTGCTTCTGGCAAGTAGCCTAATTGTTTGTATTGTTCAACAGAAGTAGCACCATGACGTTTGGACATTTTCTTGTAATCTTTACCAAGAATCAAGGAAATGTGGCCAAACTTAGGTACTTCCCAACCTAAAGCTTCATAAATAGCCATTTGACGTGGTGTATTAGATAAATGTTCCTCTGCACGAATAACGTGAGTAATACCCATCATATGATCGTCCATTACTACCGCAAAGTTATATACAGGAATACCATCGGATTTAACGATAACAAAGTCACCTACACCGTTGGACTCAAAGGATACATGACCACGTACCATATCATCGAAAGCATATGTTTTATTCAAAGGAACGCGTAAGCGAATTGTTGGTTTACGACCTTCTGCAATATATTTAGCCTTAGTTTCTTCGTCTAAGTGTTGGCAATGACCATTATATTTAGGTGTTTCGCCACGCTCCATTTGTTCTTGACGAACAGCATCTAATTCTTCTGGTGTGCAGTAGCACTCATAAGCTTTGCCTTCGTCTAATAAGCGTTGTGTTACTTCTTTATATAAATCGAGACGTTCTGTTTGACGGTAAGGGCCATTGTCGCCACCTACATCAATACCTTCATCCCAGTTCATGCCAAGCCATTGTAAGGAAGCTTTGATATTTTCTTCACTTTCACGTGTGGAACGAGCCAAATCCGTATCTTCAATACGCAATACAAATGTGCCTTTTTCCTTACGTGCTAATAGCCAGTTAAACAAAGCAGAACGAGCACCACCAATATGGAATGGACCCGTAGGGCTTGGAGCAAAACGAACTTTCATGGAACTCATGATTAAACCTCTCCTTCATATACAGAAACGACAGCTTGTGCAGCAATGCCTTCACGGCGCCCAATAGCACCTAGCATTTCGTTTGTTGTCGCTTTAATACTAATACGTTCTAATGGTATTTCTAAAACAGATTGTAAATTCGCCTTCATCGTATCGATGTGCGGCTTTAACTTAGGTGTCTCTGAAATAACCATAATATCTATATTATAGGCTTGTAACCCACGTTCTTTCAATAAGGAATTAACCTTTTCTAGTAAAAGCATACTAGAAATCCCTTTATACTGGTCATCTTCAGGCGGGAAATAATATCCAATATCTCGTAAACCTGCAGCACCTAACATGGCATCCATCAATGCATGAATGAGAACATCCGCATCGGAATGACCATCAGGTCCGAGTTCAGATTCGATATGAACACCGCCAAGAATACAAGGTCGACCTGCTTTTAATTGATGAATATCATAACCAAATCCAACGCGCATACGTGTATCCTCAATTTCTAAATATCGTTTAGCTACTGCAATATCATTCGGTGTTGTTACCTTTATATTACAATAATCACCTTCAACTATATGTACAGGCTTTCCTACGTACTCTACTAAAGATACATCATCTGTGCCAAGATACTTTGTTTCATAAGCCGCTTGATGAGCCTCTACAAACAAGTCTTTTTGAAAGCCTTGTGGCGTTTGAATTTGATATAACTCACTACGCTGTAATGTTTCTAAAACATTATGATCCATATCAACCCTTTTAATGGTATCTGTAGCCGAAACACCTGCAGTAGCTGCACCATAGAGATTAGCCGCCTCAGCTACATCACTAAACATCTTAGTAGAAGCCAAAGGTCGCGCCCCATCATGAACAAGAACTATATTGGTATCTTCTGATACAGCCTTGAGACCACAGGCTACAGAATCTTGCCGTTCTTTTCCACCCAGTACGATGTGTACGGGAACAGTTAAATCCAACTCTTGAATATGTTTTATCATATACTCTTGTTCACCATCGGCTACAACAAGAATAATCTCATTCAAACCTTCAACCTTTGCTACATTTTGTAGTGTACGCTGAATAATAGAAAATCGTCCTAAAGGTATAAATATCTTGTTTTCTTTATATCCCATGCGGCGCCCAGCACCAGCAGCGAGAACAATACAACTAATTACCTTGTCCATTTTGTCCTCCATCTACACGAGCAAAGATCATGCGACCAGCACTGGTTTGTAAGATAGATGTAACCATAACCTCTACGGTTTGACCTACATAAGGTTTACCATCTTCCACAACAATCATGGTACCATCGTCGAGATACGCAACGCCTTGATGTACCTCCTTACCTTCTTTCATAATTTGCACGCGAATCCATTCACCTGCAATGAGCGCTGGTTTAAGTACATTAGCGAGCTCATTAAGATTGAGTACTTCAATACCTTGTACACGAGCTACCTTATTTAAGTTGAAATCATTAGTCATCAATTTCCATTGCTTATCTAAAGCGAGGCGCATCAATTTAGAATCAACTTCTGTAAGATCATCGTAATCATCTTCCACCACTTCAATAGCTACCTTGTTGGCATCTTGCATCTCTTTCAAAATATCGAGACCACGACGACCACGATTGCGCTTTGTAGAATCTGCAGAATCAGAAATAATTTGTAACTCATTCAACACAAAGAGTGGAACCATGAGAGGTCCTTCAATAAAGCCTGTGTTACATAGCTCCTTAATACGTCCATCAATAATAACAGATGTATCTAATAATTTTGGCGTACTAGAGGCTTTATCAGATTTATGAGTGGAGAACATTTTAAAACGACTAGTCTTTTTATTACCATCTCCGCTCCATTGTTGTACATAATTATTGTACATTTCAGGGCCCTTACGAGCCATGATTTTAAGGCCACTATATCCAAAGATAGCACTCAAAATAATAGGAATGTAAGGTCCTATAATAGGTACTTGATTGAATGCAACACCAATTAAATTTGCAATAATAAGACCGAATAATAAACCGATGGTGCCTGCAATCAATTCTTGATTTGGAATATGAGTAAGAATACGTTCTAATCGTTTAGCAATCACTAAACCTTGTTTTAAAATGAATGAAGAAATTAAATAACCAATAATAACGCCAATTAAAGTACCAAGAATTAATACTGAAATACGTGCAATGGTCAATGACATATCCCCAAAAGACTCGAATTGAGAGACTAAATATGGGTCGATAATAGGTGCTAAGCTATCCATTCCAACATAGGCCGCTGTGCCCACAAGAATGGCGATTACATAGCGCAATATCCGATAAATCATCAAATCACCTCCTAATTAAGAAAATACCAGTTGCATTGCTTCTTGAATAGATTTAACGCCTCTAATCTTGATAGAACTATCATTATCCTTGATCTGCTTATAATTGCCTTCAGGAATAATAAACTTTTTAAAGCCTAATTTTTTAGCTTCATTAATACGCTGTTCAATACGTGGAATGCTACGAACATTACCAGTTAAGCCAACCTCACCTAAGATGACCATATCAGTAGGAACGATGCGATTTTTTAAATTAGATACGATGGCAACTGCCATAGACAAGTCACAAGCTGGTTCGTTCACCTTGAGACCACCAATAACGTTAACGTACACGTCCTTATTACCTAATGTAAAACCACAGCGTTTTTCTAGTACTGCCAATAGCACAATTAGACGATTTAAATCATACCCTATGGCAGTCCGTCGTGGCATGCCAAAAGCAGTTGTAACAACAAGGCTTTGCACCTCTACAAGAATAGGACGAACCCCTTCAAGGTAAATCATAACAGCGCTGCCACTTTCCTCATCCGATCGTTCTGCCAACAACGAAGCGGAAGGATTAGAAAGCTCTTGTAGACCTTCCTCAACCATGGCAAAGATACCTGTTTCAGATGTGGATCCAAAACGATTCTTAATGGAGCGCAAAATACGAAATTGGTAAGACCGTTCACCTTCAAAATAAAGTACCACATCCACCATATGTTCTAACATACGTGGACCAGCAATATTACCTTCCTTAGTAACGTGTCCAATGATTACTGTTGGAATATTGCGTTCTTTACAGAATCGAAGGAGTCGTGATGTACATTCTCGCACTTGGCTTACACTGCCTGGAGCTGCATCAATATCACCAGTATACATGGTTTGAATAGAGTCAATAACAAGTAAGGATGGCGTCATTGCATCAGCTTGCTCTAAAATATGATCTAAATCTGTATCGGCAATCACTTGTAAACGTTCACTATTAATATGAAGTCGTTCTGCTCGAAGTTTAAGTTGTAATTGAGACTCCTCACCAGATGCATAGAGAACTGTACCAACAGTATCGGCTACCTTTTGGGAAACCTGTAGTAATAATGTAGATTTACCGATGCCTGGATCGCCACCTAATAGCATTAAAGCACCAGGTACTATACCTCCACCTAATACACGATCAATTTCACCAAAGGTTGTAGATACACGAGCAATGGAGGAAATTTCAATATCCGGTAAAGCAGTTGGTTTTGTTGTTTGGTTTCCCACACCTCGTGAAGGTGTGCGGCTATGTTTAGTTTCTTTAATAATCTCTTCAACTAATGTATTCCATTCGCCACATTGTGGACAACGGCCCATCCACTTAGAGGATTCAGCCCCACAATTTTGACAGAAGAATACTGATTTTGCTTTTGCCATATTACCTCAAAACTGTTATAAAAGATAAAAAAGGTCATGAATGATAACCATTCATGACCTTTTATGCATAATTTTACTACATGGTTAACTATCACTATTCTATAGTATACCATTTAACCCATATAATTTATATGAAAGGTAGTCATTAACTATATATTTTGTATTTATATTAAATCGTTACAACAATATCGTTATCCTTTGCATCTGCTTTAATTGTTTTTCCTCCTATCGCCTCTCCTTTCAAAATAAGATCGGATACAGGGTCCTCAATTAAACGTTGAATAGCACGTTTTAAAGGACGAGCCCCCATTGAAAAATCGGAACCTTCTTTAACGAGTAACTTCATAGCCTCAGATGTAATTTCTAAATGTAAATCACGTTCTCCAAGACGTTTTGTTACATCACTCATCAAAATTGTTACGATTTTTATTAAGTCCTCTTCCGTTAATGAATGGAACACGATCATCTCATCGATACGATTCAAAAACTCTGGTCTGAAGTGACGTTTGACTGCATCCATAACAGACTTCTTAGCCTCTTTAAAATCTTTGGTTTTAGAATCATTAGTATGAGATTCTGCTTTTTTAGGTGCTAAGAAACCTAATTCTGTAGAGTTCTTATGTAATGCTTTAGCACCTAAGTTACTAGTCATGATGATGACTGTATTTCTGAAGTCTACGGTTCTCCCCTGACTATCTGTAAGGCGGCCATCATCAAGAACTTGTAATAGGATATTAAAGAAATCTGCATGAGCTTTTTCTACTTCATCGAGTAATATAACGCTATATGGTTTACGTCGAACTGCATCAGTCAATTGGCCTCCCTCTTCATAGCCTACATATCCTGGAGGTGCTCCAACTAAACGAGAAACAGTATGTTTTTCCATATATTCAGACATATCAAGTCGAATCATAGCAGATTCATCGCCGAACAAGGAGGATGCAAGCGCTCTTGCTAGCTCAGTTTTACCAACCCCTGTTGGTCCAAGGAACAAGAAGGAACCAATTGGACGTTTTGGATCCTTTAATCCAGCCCTTGCACGGCGCACAGCTTTTGCTACAGCTGTAACAGCATCATCTTGACCGATGACACGTTTATGTAATTCATCTTCTAAATGAAGCAAGGTTTCTGATTCTTCTTCTGCGATTTTAGCTACAGGAATACCAGTCCACTGAGCTACTACGGCAGCGATATCTTCCTCTGTAACTATTAGTTTTTGATCACTTTCTTCTTTAGCTACAGTTTTTTTATCATCAATTTCTTTAACTAGAGATTGCTCCTCGTCACGAAGTTTAGCAGCCTTCTCAAAATCTTGTGATGTAACAGCAGCTTCTTTTTCTTTCTTTACTGTATTGAGTCGGTCTTCTAAGGCCTTAACATCTGGTGCTGCAGAAAATACTTTCATGCGGACCTTAGATGCAGCCTCATCAACCACATCGATAGCCTTATCAGGCAAAAATCGATCTGTAATATATCTACTAGATAAGGTAACAGCTGCTTTTAATGCTTCATCAGTAATTTTCGCCTTATGAAAAGCCTCATAACGATCTCGTAAGCCTATCAAGATTTCAAGAGCATCTTCTTCGTTCGGCTCACCTACTTGAACTGGTTGAAAACGACGTTCTAAGGCAGCATCTTTTTCAATATGTTTTTTATATTCATCAAGGGTTGTAGCACCAATAACTTGGAATTCACCGCGTGCCAAAGCCGGTTTCAAGATGTTTGCTGCATCCATAGCACCTTCAGTAGCACCAGCTCCAACTAATGTATGAATTTCATCAATGAAGATAATCATATCCTCATGTTGTTGAACTTCATCAATCGCTTTTTTTAATCGTTCTTCAAATTCGCCACGGTATTTTGCACCAGCTAACATAGAGCTAATACTTAGAGAAATAATGCGTTTATTGCGCAAAATCTCTGGCACATTACCATTGACAATACGTTGAGCCAAACCTTCGGCAATGGCTGTTTTACCTACACCAGGTTCACCAATGAGCACTGGGTTATTTTTAGTTCTACGGCTAAGAATTTGAATAACTCGTTGAATTTCAGTATCGCGACCAATAACAGGATCAATTTTCCCTTGTTTCGCAGACTCATTTAAATCTGTAGCAAAATCGGTTAAGTCACCTAAATCGCAATTGTTATTCGCTCCTTCTTGTCTACCATCATCACCATTAGTACTAGAGCCAAGAATATGACGAATCGCTTCTACTATATCGTCGGTACGAATATTCATAGCCCGTAAAATTCCAACTGCAACACCACCGCCGTCGCTGAGTAAACCGAGTAGAATATGCTCAGTACCAACGTAATTATGATTCATGCGATTAGCAACTTGAATAG
>CADFKY010000031.1 GCA_902834965.1 Veillonellaceae bacterium | reverse complement strand
CATTCAAACTCCAACACTTAATTATACCATTCTTATTGTGAAAGTTAAATGACTGTATACAATTTAATTTAATATGTGTAATTAAAGATTAATTATACCTACCCTTTTATTTCGTCAATAAATGGGCTTATCGCTCGTTCTAGTATACCATGTAGAGCGGCTATGAGTACACCGTAATTTACGATTGGTGTGCCTTGTACAACAGCACATTCAATGCGTCGTAATACTTCGCGGCGTGTAAGCATACAGGCACCACAGTGGATGATTAAATCATACTGAGATACATCTTTTGGGAAGGCTCCCCCACTCGTAAATTCTAGCTGTAAATCTGTATGCCCTTGCTTTTTAAGAAGATTAGGAATCTTAACAGTTCCAATATCATCGCATTGACGGCGATGTGTACAGCCTTCGCTGATGAGCACTCTAGAACCTGGTTTCAAATTCTTAATTGCCTTTACACCAGCTACTAAGTCCTGTAATTTTCCTTTAAAGCGTGCCATCAAGATGGAGAACGACGTTAATGGAATTGTATCTGGTGTTAACTCATCAACTCGATCAAAGGCTTGAGAGTCACAGATAACCATCTTAGGTGGGTTCTTAAGAGAGTTAATCATAGCCGGTAATTCTTCTGTTTGGCACACTAAGGCTAATCCTTTGTAATCAAGAATTTCCCGAATTGTTTGTACCTGTGGCAAGATAAGTCGCCCTTTTGGAGCTGCACTATCAATAGGACACACAAGAATGATAGTATCCCCCTCTTCTACTAAGCCCTGCAATAAAGTTTGATCACCTTCTACATCAAGTGGTGTTAATCCGCCCAGAAGATCGAGTAATTCTAAGCGTTTAGTCTTAGATGTAAAATCAGCGGACCCAATTACGGTAGCTAAATCAGATAATCCCTTATGAGTTTCAACATAAGCAGATGCATCTACTTTATTTTCTTCTTTATTTTCTGCATTAATTTCATTAATAAATAATGCAATAGGCACATTATTTTGTTTTAAAAGCCCTAACCAGTGCATATCATCAGCAGTTGGTTCTTCATCGGTACGAAGTACATAAACAGCAAGGTTAATCTTCTTCACAACCTCTTCTGTTTTCTCCATCCGCAATGTACCTAATTCAGTTGTATCGTCTATACCAGCTGTATCGGTAATCACTACAGGTCCTAGTGGTAAAATCTCCATAGATTTACTCACAGGATCTGTCGTTGTCCCTGCCACTTCAGATACAAGGGATACAGGCTGATCCGTTAACATATTAATCAATGTAGACTTACCAGCATTACAACGACCAAAAAAGCCAATATGCACGCGGTTTGCTTTAGGTGTTTGTTCCATAGTCTATCCTTGTTACTTAACATAACAGTAAAAGCGCAGCCCGTAGACTACGCTTTCACCGTGGATTGTAAATTGTATTTACATTATACAGAATTGTTATCGATTTGTCATTACTAAATTTACATAATTCGATATCAAATTTAGTATACCAATTATGTTATTTAATTAAAAATCCACTATATATAGTAATTACGTAGTAATAAAGAGTATATAGTTATGCATTGTAATTGCTATTACTATTACTATTGCTAAAGAATTAAACTCTAAATTCTACAGTTTCCGTATCATCTGTATGCTCTTGACCATCCATATAAGCAATGAGTCGTTCTAATTCTGCTTCAGAGGAAAAGGCAATTTCAATCTTACCTTGAACCTTTTTACCAGCGCGGAACTTAATATTTACAGGAGATCCTAAGCTTAATTTTAAACGGTCCATAAGAGCACGTACCTCTGCAGTACTTTGCGGCTTAGCAGCCTTTGCCTTAGGCGTTTTATTCTGCATAGACTTAACAAGAGCCTCTGCTTGACGTGCACTTAATTCGCCCTCTTTAATACGTTCAGCAGCTTCCATTTGTTGTGCTGCACTACGCAACGCCAATAATGGACGTGCTTGACCTACTGTTAAGTCACCTTCAATAAGGTCTTTTTGTACAGAGTCACATAATTTCAACAAACGAACCATGTTTGCAATATAAGAACGGCTGCGACCTAGACGAGCAGAAATCATTTCTTGTGTTTGTTTGTAAGTATCCATTAAACCTTGGTATGCCAAAGCTTCTTCAATTGGATCTAAGCCTTCACGTTGTAAATTTTCAACGAGGGCTACCTCTGTCATTTCTTCTGTATTATATTTCTTTACAACAACTGGTACTGTCTCTAGACCTGCAATAATAGCAGCACGGTAACGACGTTCACCAGCTACAATTTGGTATTTATTCTTTTGTTTACGTACTACAATTGGTTGGAAAATACCAAGATTTTTAATAGACTCAGCTAATGTGGCTAAACTATCTTCATCAAAGCTTTTACGAGGTTGATCTACATTTGGAACTAATTCGGAAATTGGTAATTCGTGAATCTCCTTTTCAGGTAGTACTGATTCTACAGTATCTACCTTCATTAAATTTCCAAGGCCCTTCCCCAAGCCAGATGATTTACTTTTCTTACTTTTAACTTCTCTAGGCATAACTAACCTCTCTCACCTTACATATAGTGACTATATCAATCTATAACACTCTATTATTTAATAACCAATGCATCAATTCTGCTAATCTCAGATATTTATTTAACTAAGCATTTAACCATTAGCTCTTTCAGATATATATAACCATTTATTTAGCTTTTGAAGCTTTAATTACTTCTTTAGCTAATTTAGTATATACATCAGCACCCTTAGATTTTGGATCATATACGATAATCGGTTCACCATAACTTGGAGCTTCACTAAGACGTACATTACGAGGAATAATAGTCTTATATACTTTATTGCCAAAGAATTTTTTCACTTCATCAGCAACTTGAATAGATAAATTTGTACGACCATCAAACATAGTTAATAAAACACCTTCGATTTCAAGGTCTTTATTAGATGTTTGTTGCACAATTGTTATGGTTTTTACTAGTTGACTAACCCCTTCTAATGCGTAGAATTCACTTTGAATTGGAATTAATACGCTATCCGCTGCCGTGAAAGCATTTAATGTTAGTAAACCGAGGGATGGCGGACAGTCAATAATAATAAAATCGTACTCATCACGTACCGGTGCTAATGCTTTTTTCAACATTGTTTCACGTGAAACAACGGAAACGAGTTCTACTTCTGCACCAGCCAATTGAATCGTTGCAGGCGCTACAAATAGCTTTTTAAGCATTGTAGGCTGAACAATATCAGTAATAGGTTCACCATCGATTAGAACATCGTGTACACAGAGTTCTAAATCATCTTTTTCAATGCCTAAACCAGAGCTAGCATTACCTTGTGGATCTAAATCAACAAGCAATACTTTCTTACCAGCATCAGCCAAACAAGCGCTCAAATTCACGGATGTTGTTGTTTTACCAACACCGCCTTTTTGATTAGTAATAGCTATAACTTTGCCCACTTAATTCACCTCACATGTTCGTTCAAAATATTTCTTTTTAATTATAACATAAAACGACGATAATTACGGTAATTACAAATCAAATTCCAGAAAAATATCTATATTTTATTCACTAACTACATTATTTAATAATACACATATTTACATATTAGCAAATAATATGATTAGATCTTATTTTACAACTTTATTTCGTATTTCTCAAAAGCTTCTATAAGAATTTTAATTGTTTCACGTGAAACAATTCACCTTTACTTTTTCATAATAAAATTTTGATTTATAACATACACCTAAATGTTTCACGTGAAACATTTATAATTGATAAAAAACAAATACTAAAATTTACTCCCTTAACATATAGTTTTAATACTAAAAATTTTATAGTGAAAAAATCACTTTGGTATATAAACATATACCAATCATCCAAATTTACACAAAAATTTTTTCATTCAAAATTTATCTAAAAACAATTAATTAGGAATAAAAATTAGGCCAATGAAAATTGTTCAGTCAGAAAATATAAATCATTTAGAAAAACAATTTATTACAAAGTACCATTAAGATTACAATATATTACAACTTATTATTAAGATTACAATTTATTACAACTTATCATTAATATTACAATTAATAATCAAACATCAGTACTAAAAATAAAATTTAATATCTTGATCAAAATTTAGAGATAAAATAATTAGATTGTTTCACGTGAAACAATTAAATATAAAACTATAATAATATTAGGTATCCTAACAGTCTAAAACATCTATACAATTACCAATGATAACTTTTAAGATTAAAATGTAATTTGATATAGCTTCAAGTTATATCAACATACAACTAAATTATATGAGAATATAGGTCCTATATGCTTTGACAGGCATTATCGATATCTATATACTATTAATTAGATAGTAATTATATTTATAGACATAAAATCAGTAAATTTTAAGTTTCAACTGATCTATATACAATATACTAAAGATTAAGTACACGCTCTACGGATACGCAGAGCTTTTTATTTTGAAGAGGAGGCGTTTCCATGCCCATTTATAACGGAATGCTTCCTGCCATCGATAAAGCAGAAGTAAAACGATACGCAGGACTTCGTCATGCAGAGGATTTTCCTCAAAATTATGTAGACGAAGCATGTAAAGAAATCCAGTTATTAGCTACACCTAAAGGTGTATATCAAGAATATGATTATGATGCTGAAACAAAGACAATTTTGAGCAATCCACCGCTTAAAATCGAAGGTTCCATCATTGAAAAACATCTAGAAAAGTCTACAAAGGTCTATGTATTAGGCGTAACAGTAGGTGAAGATGTAGAAATTCGCAGTGAACAGTTATTCAAACAAGGTAATTACACTGTAGGTTTGTTACTTGATGCAGCGGCTACAACAGCAGTAGAACAAGTAGCGGATCAAGTAAATGAAGTGATCAATACAATTGCTAAAAAGCAAGGCTATAAACCAACATGGCGTTTTAGCCCTGGCTATGGTAACTGGCCATTAGAAATTCAGCCACAACTAGCTAAAATCATCAAAACAGAGATGATTGGCTTACAAGTAACAGAGAACTATTTATTATTCCCACGTAAGTCTGTAACGGCTATCATCGGTTTAATGCCAGCAAACGAAGATATTAAAACTAAACGAGGCTGTACATCTTGTTCACAACAAAACTGTGCATCTCGAAAATTACCAGAGAAAGCAACAGTCAACACCCAAGATGGGAGAGAAGAGGAAGGTAGTAAAACTACTGCCGACATTTCTGGTATTGCCATGAAGGGGCAACCAATACAATAGTGTTTCACGTGAAACATTGTAATTTAGGATGTTAAAGGAAGATGTTTATGTATATATTTGACGGTGCTATGGGCACAATGCTTCAAGCTGCAGGCTTAGAAGAGGGCTATTGTCCAGAATTATTTAACGTAGAAAAACCAGAAGTAGTAAAGAATATTCACGCTCAATACTTACAACACGGCAGTGATGTTATCACAACAAATACATTCGGTGCTTGTGGTCTTAAATTAGAAGATTACGACTTACAAGATCGTGTAAGAGAAATTAATATTGCCGCTGTAAAGGTAGCAAAAGATGCTATTGCAGAGTTTAAACCATCTGCTCGTGTAGCTGGTTCTATGGGTCCTACAGGTCGTTTCTTACAACCATTGGGCAACATGAGCTTTGACTCTATTTATGACACATACCGCGAACAAGCTGAAGCATTGATCGAAGGTGGCGTAGATTTCATTATCATTGAAACTATCATCGACGTACAAGAAATGCGCGCCGCTTTATTAGCATCTCTTGATGCTCGTGAAGCAGCAGGAAAGACAAAAGAAGATGTACAAATCATCTGTCAATTTTCTTTCAGTGAAGACGGTCGTACTATTACAGGTACACCACCAGCAGTTGCAACTACTATCGTAGAAGCTATGGGTGCTGATATTATTGGTATTAACTGTTCCCTTGGACCTGAACAAATCACACCTCTTATTGAGGAAATTGCAAGCGTAACAAACTTGCCAATTATCTGCCAACCAAATGCAGGCATGCCTCAATTAATCAATAAACAAACTGTATTCCCACTTACAGCAGAAGAAATGGGTCCATTGATGCTTCCAATCGTAGATGCAGGTGCAAGCTATGTAGGCGGCTGCTGTGGTACAACACCAGCTCATATTCAAGCAATTTCTGACGCTGTAAAAGCACATACACCTAAAGAACGTGCTCACGTAGAACCTAAAACAATCATTACTAGCCGTACTAAATTGTTAGAATTAGGTCACAATACAAAACCTCTTATCATTGGTGAACGTATCAACCCTACAGGCCGTAAAGTTCTTGCTCAAGAGTTACGCGATGGCTCTTTCATCCGCGTAAAACGCGATGCTTTGGACCAAGTAGAAGCGGGTGCAGACATCCTCGACGTAAACATGGGCGTAGCTGGTATGGACCAAACTCCATTGATGGAACGTGCTATCTTCGAATTATCCATGCTCGTGGAAACTCCATTATCCATCGACACATTGGATCCAGCAGCTATGGAAGTAGCTCTTAAAAACTACCCAGGTCGCGCTCTTATCAACTCCGTAAATGGGGAAGAGGAGTCCATCACTCACGTTATGCCATTGGCTAAACGCTATGGTGCAGCTTTACTTTGCTTGCCAATCTGCAGTGGTGATTTGCCTGAAAAAGCAGAGGACCGCGTTGCTTTAGCTGAAAGCATCGTAAATCGCGCTTATGGTTATGGTCTTCAACCACATGACTTATTACTTGACCCATTGGTATTAACACTTGCTAGCGGTGAAGATAGTGCACGCCAAACATTGCGTACATTACAGTTATACAAAGAGAAATTTGGCTTCCCAACAGTAATGGGCTTGTCTAACATCTCCTTCGGTATGCCACAACGCCCTTACTTGAACGGCCAATTCTTAACAATGGCTTTAGCATGTGGCTTAACTACACCAATTATGAACCCTCTAAACTATCCAGCGAAAAAAGCATTTGTTTCTAGCACTACATTATTAGGCTGGGACCCAGGCTCTGCTCAATTCATCAAAGAATACGGTTATGAAGACGAAACAAGTGCTCCTGGTAACGCTGCTCCAAAAGGTCCTGAAAAGAAATCCTTCGACAGCAACAATCCATTAGCAAATATCCGTGCTTGCGTAGAACAAGGCGAAAAAGAAGCCATTGTTGATCTTGTGAAAAAAGCGTTAGCTGATGGCATGGACCCATTAGATATTACGAAAAAAGGCTTATCTGAAGCGATGAACGTAGTAGGGGATAAATTTGGTTCTGGTAAATTATTCTTGCCACAAGTAATGCTCGCTGCTGAAACAATGCAAGCTGCTTTCAACACAATTAAAGAAATCATTCCTGCTAGTGAAAGCTTGGATAAAGGTACAGTCGTTGTAGCTACTGTTAAAGGCGATATCCACGATTTAGGTAAAAATATCGTAGCAGCCTTGCTTGAAAACAATGGTTACAAAATTGTCGACCTTGGCAAGGACGTTGACCCAGAAGTTATCGTTCAAGCGATTAAAGACAATAAGGCAGCTCTCGTTGGTATCTGTTCCTTGATGACTACAACAATGCCTCAAATCGACAATACCATCGCTGCTATCCGCGCTGCAGGCCTTAAAACTAAGGTCATGGTTGGTGGTGCCGTAGTTTCTCAAGACTACGCAGACCAAGCGGGCGCAGACATCTACGCTAAAGACGGTATCGCTGCCGTTAACCACGCAAATGATTACTTTGAAACATTAGAAAAATAATTTCTAATTTACATGACACAAAACAAGGTGAAAGCTCATCTTAAAAACTTATTTTGATGGTGAAAACCACTTAAAAGAGTAAATAAGATTAGCTTTCACCATATGTATAGATCAAGAGGTACATGATGACATTAAGAGAGAAACATCAACAAGGGAAATTCACCATCACTGTTGAATTAGACCCACCAAAGAGCAGTTCTGCTCAAAAAGTATTCGACCAAGCAGCTCGTTTAAAGGGTAAGGTTGACGCTATCAACATCGCTGATAGCCCTATGTCCAAAATGCGTATGAGCCCAATTTCTTTATCTTATTTGTTACAACACAATAAAGATATCGAAACTATCTTCCACCTTACATGCCGCGACCGTAACATCATCGGCTTGCAATCCGAATTACTTGGCGCTGCAGCACTTGGCGTAAATAATATCTTAACCCTTACTGGTGACAAACCAGATAATGGGGACCATCCATTTGCACAATCCGTATTCGAAGTAGACTGCATGGGCTTACTTAACATCGCTAAAACTTTGAATTCTGGCAAAGACTTGGCAGGTAATGACTTAGACGAGCCTACAAACTTCTACATCGGTGCTACTGGTAACCCTGGCGCGCCAGATTTAGAAATTGAACGTCAAAAATTGGCTGCTAAAATTAAAAATGGTGCGCATTTCGTACAAACACAACCAATTTACGATTTAGAACAAGCAAAACGCTACATCGACAAAATGTCTGAATTCGATGTACCTATTATGCTTGGTTTAATTCCACTTAAAAGCTTCAAAATGGCCACATATCTACACGAAAAAGTGCCTGGGATCAACCTTACTCAAGAAATCCTAGACCGCGTAGAAAAGGGCGGTAAAGAAGCGGGTACAGAAATCGCTATCGAAACATTGGAACAAATCAAAAAAATCGCTGCAGGCGTACATATTATGCCTTTAAACGATATCGATACAACATTACATATCATTGACCACGTATAAGTCATTGTAATATTATCATAGGATAAGAAAAGAGAAAGAGGATGCAAATCTTAGATTTGCATCCTCTTGTTGTTTATATAAAGCAGAATTTGTTTATATTGTGCTTACAAGCAACTATATTCCCCTTTAAAGATTACACTAACGGTTTGTCTTTAATTTCTTTTGGCTTACGTGGGTATTGTTTTGGTGTTTTACCTGTTTTCTTGATGTACAGGATTGCTCGTTTATCATCTAAGGTTGGCAGAGTAACGGTACGTACTTCTTCAATATTAGCTTTTAATGTGCTGAGCGCTTTATTGGATTCTCCCACTTCTTCTTCGTAGATAGCTCCTTTTAAAGCCACCACGTAGCCACCTTCTTTTACATAAGGTACGGTCCATTCTAAAAGAATAGGTAATCTTGCTACTGCACGGCTCGTAGCAATATCGAAGCTTTCACGATAATCTTGATGACTAAGATCCTCTGCACGACCATGTAAGGTAGTACAGTTCGTCAATTTAAGCTCATCTATAACGGATTCAAGGAATGTAAGACGTTTTTTCAAAGAATCAAACAAAGTGACCTTTAGGCTACGATCATAGATAGCCAATGGAATGCCAGGGAAACCAGCACCAGTACCTACATCGATAATAGACATGCCAGATTTAATAATATTTGGATCGTAGCAGGAAAGGGAGTCGATCATGTGCTTCACTACAACCTCTTTCATATCTGTAATACCAGTGAGGTTGAGATATTTATTTGTTTCAATCATGCGCGCATAGTACACGTAAAAGTCCTTTGCCTGCTCTTCCGTACAAGGCAAACCAAATTGGCTCATTTGCTCCATCATGTATGAAACAAATTCAGACTCAGGTGCTATAGGCACATCATATTTCTCTTTCATAAGTACTCCTAATAAATTATTCGATATTTATATAAAGTAAAAACTATCTACATTTATTTAATAAAACTCATGTCATATGACATATCATATAGGCAAAACTATGTATTTAACAATATATGAGATATCAAAATAGTATTTCGATTTTCAGATGCTATAAAACTCAAAAATTTGCGTTATACGGCGCTTTTAATATATTTTATATAAGTTAATATAAGAAAACTAATAAAATGACCATATAAGCGAAATATTTAAGTCATTTTTCTTTATATTATAGCATATTCTCAACTTATTCTCATTTACAAACCGAAATCTATGCCCTACATAACACAAAATAGAGTAGGGGAGAGATGTTACACCTACATTATCATTTAAAACAATTAATTGAGAAATCGGTCCATCTTTTTAACCTGCTTTTTCAACCTTTTGTTACATTTCCAAATCCTTATTCTATTTCAATGCAAATCAAAATTTCTTTACCATCCAATCAATAATTGTAAACCTATTTTGTTAACCTTTTACCACATCTATATTCAATTTCCTTATACATCTTTTTATCAAACAAATTTCACAGTTTATTTCTAATTATCACCATGAACTTTTCTTCACTTACAAAATATTTTGTCTATTCTGAATGTACACGTGATGTACTTCTCTAGTGTACATATTTTAGGCGTAGAACAATATGTATTTTATAAATATTCACGCCAATATACAAATCCTTACTAATGTCGCTCTCTTTTATATAGATAAAAAACTTGCTAATTATTCTATTTATAGATACACTACCATTAATAGGGAGGTGATACCCATGAAACAGAAATGTATGTGGCTATTATTTAAAATGGGACTATCATTATTTACTCCAGACTATATGAGCGAAGGTCGAGAAATCGATGAACATCAAGAAAGAGAAGCCTTATAACTAAAAAAGCTAGTTAATCACAAGATTAACTAGCTTTTTGTATGTAATTAATAAAAAAGTAGATTTATTTTATTATACTTTTACCTTATTAGTAATAGATTACTTCTCTTGGAACGTCTAACTCTTTATAAATATCGTTATCTGTATAATTAGTATCATTTAAATTTACGTTATTATTAGATATTTTTTTGTATTGTATATCATCAATAACAATTGTTTTATCATCATTTAATGTAAATTGTCTAAATTGTCTATCGAACTCTTTTAATGTTTTAGCATCTACATAAAAATCAGAGTTTGTATAATAATATCTATCTAAATTTTTATTGTATCTTTGTTTAGTAAATCTAATTTCGATAGCAGGTTTATTTTCAAAGAATGTGTCTTTTTCTTTAATCATTAAATAATATTTCTTACCATCTTCTTTTGTCTCTTTACCGTGATCCACTAAAATATATTCACCAGTCAAATCTTCAGCAGTTATACTTCCACAACCAGCAAATACTATAGCTGTAGCGATAAGTGACAT
>CADFKY010000030.1 GCA_902834965.1 Veillonellaceae bacterium | reverse complement strand
ACGCATCTAATTTTAAAGGAATCTCAGTCGTCAATGCATGGGATTTAGCACTTTGCTCATTTGCAGGTGCTACAACGGTAATTCGATAATATTGACTTAAGTACGATGCTAGACGGCGTAAACCATCTGCTAAAATACCATCATCATTACACATTAAAATATGCATAGTCACTCCTACAGATTCTATTTTTTATTCTTATTCATATTGCCCATACGTGTTAATTTCACATCATTCAAACCAACGGCTCGCGTATGAACTGTATGAGACCATTCCTTATTATGACGACGGAACCAACCTAAAATATTTACTGGAACCCAAGAGTATACAAAAATTGGATATAGTAAATAGTAGAACCAAATTTTAGGTGGTACCTTGATTTTTAACAACACAATAAGTGGGAACAAATATTGACCAATACCGATAATTTGCCATACAGACATCGGCATAATTTGATACAAAATATTTGTATAAATCGGCACATATGCATTGATATATGAAAATACTAAATATATAGTTGTCAACAACAAGAAATAAGGCTGACTAACTTGTAAAATACCATCCAAGATAACGATATTTCCTTGTTTAATACCGGCGGCAAATAATTTAGGAATATATCGATCCGCACAGTCAAATTGACCTTGTGCCCAACGTAAACGTTGTTTACAAGAAGCCATCATAGTTGTAACTTTTTCATCATATACAATGGCATCGTGAGCCCAAGTAGTTTTAAGACCATGTGTTAATAGTTTCATAGAGAATTCCATATCCTCAGTCAAACTATTACAATCCCAGCCATATTCACGGATGATAGATGTACGTATACACATACCAGTACCACCTAGTGCAGTGGACAAGCCAATGCGGTATTTTGCCAAATGCCACATATGATTAACCATCCAAAACATGATAGAAAATGTACCGGCAACCCAAGAGTCGGTTGGGTTTTTAGAGTTTAAATAACCTTGAATAACAGATTCACCTTTTTCAAGATGATCATTCATTTCCAACATGAATTGTGGATGTACTAAATTATCGGCGTCAAAAATAAGAAATGCATCATATTTCCGATCCATTTGCTCCACGCGATCAAACATCCACCCCATAGCATAGCCTTTACCTACTTCTTCTTTATTGAAACGTTCATGCACATTAGCACCAGCAGCTCTTGCTACCTCAGCAGTCTTGTCTGTACAGTTATCAGCTACAACAAAGATATCGTACAGCTCATCTGGATAATCTAGACTTCGTAAATTTTTTACTAATTCACCGACTACAGCTTCCTCATTATGAGCACACACAACAATAGCAAAGGAATTTTTTGGGGTATAGTTTTTATGTACTCTAGACCGCCACATACCGATTACGGCGAGTACAAAATAATAAACCGTATAAATTACGATTATTACCTGCATAGGGATCAAAATCAGATCCAGTAGGTAATTCATACTATTCTCCTCCACACACTTATTTACGCACCATATTTAAAGCGCCATTAATAAGGCCAAACACTACATAGCCAGCAAAGATCATCACTGCCCATGTATGCCAATCATACACGAGACAAGCTATAACAAAAATGGCAGTAAGTACAATGGAAAGTTTATTAATATTTACCGCAGATTTACCTTTGAAGTCTGGATATTTTACTTCACTAACCATTAAGAAGCCTACACCAATCATACAAACTACTAGTACAAATTGAGGTACCTCTACGCCACACAATACGTAAGTAGCTGCCAAGCAACCTGCTGCTGGAATTGGCAAACCTTCAAAGTAACCATGAACTTCTTCAGTTTTGATGTTAAAGCGAGCAAGACGGAATGCGCCTAATACAGCAAATGCTAGTAAAGGAACATAAGCAATCCAACCTAAACCGTATAGCTCTTTCATATATAACATATAAGCCGGTGCCACACCAAAGCCTACAACATCAGATAAAGAGTCTAATTCACGCCCCATAGGACCTGCTACACCTAATGCTCTCGCTACACGACCATCTAAACCATCAGCGACTAAGGATAATAGTACGCAAATAGCTGCATAGAAAGTATTACCTGTAGCAGAGAATGTGATGCCTAGGACACCGAAGGCTAAATTAGCACTAGTAAATAAATTTGGAATAATAGATTTATTCATGACGCAACCTCCCGATAACAGTGTCACCACCTGTAATATGTTGACCTTTTTCCACGAACAACTCTACATCCTTATCCATGTAGATTTCAGTACAGGAACCGAATTTAATCATCCCGTACAATTGACCGCGTTCAAGCACACTATCAAGATCCGTCCAAGATACGATACGACGCGCTAAAAGGCCCGCAATTTGTGTTACTAATACGGAAGTGCGATCATTTTCAATACAAATAGTATGACGTTCATTTTCAAAGCCTACATCATCTTTAAAAGCAGGCAAGAAACTGCCCATTGTGTAATGACGGTATGTAATTTTACCGTCAATAGGCGCACGATTGGCATGTACGTCGAAAACAGATAAGAAAATAGTTACTTTTTTACATTCTTTATGTAAGTAAATATCTTCGTATACATCAGAAATATCCATAATTTTACCATCTGCTGGAGATAAAATTAAATCTGGATCTTGAGGGATTACACGTTTAGGATTTCTAAAAAAATTGACGAAAAATAATGCCAAAATAAATGAAATAATCGCAATTACATAATGTCCTAAAAATCCTAACACCACAGTGATAATGAGCATAGCCCCTATCAGTGGAAACCCTTCCTTAATTATTGGTCCTGTAGGCACGATTCAACACTCCTCTATTTATTTCTAATAACGGTCCACATAAACTTAGGAATAGCCAACATGCGGCCAATCCGTTGAGGTTCTAAATATAATCGATACAACCATTCAAGACGATTCCGTTGCATCCATTCTGGGGCCCGAGGAATATTACCTGCCAAAACGTCAAAGGAACCACCAATACCAATGGCAACAACGCCATCAAGGTGACTCAATTTTTCTGAAATCCATTGTTCTTGCTTTGGTACGCCTAAGGCAACAAACACTAATTTTGCCTTAGACTCCCCAATAGCTTTAACGATTTCTTGTTCCTCTGCGCTATCGAAGAATCCATCATGAATCCCTGCAATATTTAATGGTCCAACTTGGGCAGATAAATTATCAATTGCTCGTTGAGCAACACCAGGTGCTGCCCCTAAGCAGTATACAGGAATTTGCTGGTCAGCCGCAACTTTAAATAATCGTTTTGTTACGTCTACCCCCGTTACGCGTTCAGGCACATGTTCGCCTTGACGCTCTGCAGCCCACAAAATGCCAGCCCCGTCGGGAACAACGAGACTAGCATTATTCAATATGGTATGCAATGTAGGATTTTCATTAGCCAACATAACCATTTCTGCATTAGCCGTGGCTACTAGATGTAGCCCCGGCTCTTCAGTTAAATGCAAAATACGTTGGACTGCCTCATCCATTGTTACACAATCGATAGGCACAGATAAAACAGAAATACGTTTATTCAATGTAATACTCCATTATCAACCACTATAATTTGGTGCTTCAACGGTAATGCTTACATCATGCGGATGACTTTCTTTTAAACCAGCCGCTGTAATTTGAATGAATTGAGTATTTTCAATCATTTCTTGGATGTTATGACATCCGCAATACCCCATACTTGCACGCAAACCACCAACCATTTGGAAAATTGTATCAGCCAACATACCTTTATAAGGTACGCGACCTTCAATACCTTCAGGAACTAATTTCTTAGCTTCTGTTTGGAAATATCGATCTTTACTACCAAGTTTCATAGCCCCTAAGCTACCCATGCCACGGTATACTTTATAGGAACGGCCTTGGTAAATCACTGTTTCCCCTGGGCTTTCATCAGTACCAGCTAAAATATTACCCATCATAACTACATTAGCACCAGCCGCAATAGCTTTGGCAATATCGCCAGAATATTTAATGCCCCCATCAGCGATGATAGGAATTCCATAGCGACGACCTACTTGAGCAGACTCATACACTGCTGTAATTTGAGGTACCCCAATACCTGCGATAACGCGGGTTGTACAAATAGAGCCAGGTCCAATACCAACCTTAACAGCATCTGCACCAGCTTCAATAAGAGCCTCTGTACCAGCTGCAGTCGCCACATTACCTGCAATAACAGGAATATGAGGATAGGCTTGTTTAATTTCTTTCAATGTGCGAAGTACACCTGCAGAATGACCATGTGCTGTATCTACAATGATTACGTCAGCCTTAGCAGATACAAGTGCATCAAGACGATCATATAAATCTTTAGATACACCAACAGCAGCACCTACTAATAATCGACCACTGCTATCCTTGGCAGAATTTGGATATTTTGTCGCTTTTTCAATATCTTTTATAGTAATTAAGCCTTTTAAGTTTCCATCGCCATCTACGAGAGGTAATTTTTCAATACGATGTTCACTTAAAATAGCTTTTGCCTCTTCAAGAGAAGTACCTTCTGGTGCAGTAACAAGTAAATCCTTTGTCATGCAGTCTCCGATTTGGCGAGTTAAATCAGTTTCAAAACGCATATCGCGATTTGTAATGATCCCTACTAGTTTACCATGTTCTGTGATAGGTACACCAGAAATTTTATATTTTCCCATAATTTCTGCTGCATCAGATAGTAAATTTTGAGGACTTAAGAAAATAGGATCAACGATAACACCATGTTCAGAGCGTTTTACCTTATCAACTTCATGGGCTTGTTCTTCAATAGACATATTTTTATGGATAACGCCAAGGCCACCTTCACGAGCCATAGCAATAGCCATACGGGATTCAGTAACTGTATCCATCCCAGAACTAATCATAGGGATATTTAACGTAATGTCACGAGTTAATTGAGTTTTTAACTCTACTTGATGTGGTAGCACATCAGAAGCCGCTGGTACTAATAAAACATCATCAAAAGTTAGTCCACGCATACCGAATTTATCGTCTCTCATATTTAATTCCTTTCCGTATAATAAAACAAAACTACGACCCGCCTAGTCCACATTGGACTAGGCGGTCAGTCGTAGCTTAGCGTTCAGACCGCAAAATGCCGCCTTCCATATAATCATCTTTTTTCATATCTACGAAGATAACTTTTACTGCGTCAGCAGGTACATTAACGATATCAACCGCAGCTTTAGTGATAGCTTCACCTAATTGTTTTTTTTGTTCTTTTGTGCGCCCTTCAACGAGCTCTACATGAATAAGTGGCATATTGACCTCCATAGATGAAAATGAAATAAATTTGTTTGTTCTATTATACGGTATGAGGAACAGATACACAAGGGAAAAACCCAGATAAAATCTAATATTATCGCTACTTATGTACTTATTATTCCTACCTCTTAATTATACAATATTCTAAGAAATTTTTCACCAAATCTTTTTTCTAATTCTTCTTTCATTACAGATTCAAGTTTTTCCATTCCATGTTGGCTTGCAAAATCTAATACATCCTTGCGAGCCTGTACTAATATTTCAATATCTTTAATAATATTGGCAACTCGCAAATCAGGTAATCCTGATTGGGCTAAGCCAAATAATTGACCAGACCCACGCAATAATAAGTCTTGTTCGGCAAGTTCAAAACCATCCTGTGTCTGCTCCATCAATTTCAAACGCTCTTGGCTCACATCATTTTTTGAATCACTTACAAGAATACAATAGGATTGATGAGATCCACGACCTACACGGCCACGCAACTGGTGCAGTTGTGATAAACCAAATCGCTCGGCCCCTTCTATACACATAATAGTCGCATTAGGCACATTGACACCAACTTCGATAACGGTAGTAGAAACGAGTAGTGAAATATCACCCTTATGAAAGGCATTCATCACTTCATCCTTTTCACTTGGTTTCATACGACCGTGAACAAGGCCAACCTCATAGGCCTTGTAAAAGTACTCTTTTAGTTCCAAATACAGTTCTTCTGCTGCCTGTAAGTCTAATTTTTCAGATTCTTCTACTAGAGGACATACTACGTACACTTGACGGCCTTCTGCCATCTCTTTGCCGAAGAAGTTTCTTAATCGTTCCTTATAGGAGCTATCTACAGCATAAGTTTTAACCGGCTTACGTCCAGGTGGCATTTCTTTAATTAAAGAAACTGCTAAATCACCATACACAGATAATGTCATGGTTCGAGGAATTGGTGTAGCCGTCATAATCAACACATGTGGGTATGTACCCTTTTGTTGTAATCGTGCCCGTTGCTCCACACCAAAGCGATGTTGTTCGTCGATAATGACGAGGCCTAAATTATGGAAGTTTACGCCCTCTTGAATAAGAGCATGGGTACCGATGATCATATTAATTGATCCATCAGCTAAGCCTTCATAGATGCGCTCTTTTTCCTTTTTGGTAGTAGAACCTGTTAATAACTCTATAGTAATACCTAAGTTACCGCACACCTCTGTTATACCTTCATAGTGCTGATCAGCTAAGATTTCTGTAGGCGCCATCAATGCCCCTTGGTACCCATTTTCAATGGCTTTCAATAAACTCAATGTAGCCACAACAGTTTTACCAGAACCTACATCCCCTTGCAATAATCGTTGCATAGGACGCTCATCTTCCATATCGATGCGAATGTCCTCTAATGCACGCTGTTGATCGCCGGTTAAGGAGAACGGCAAGTTTTCTATACATTGAGCCATTAAGTCTCCATTAGGCCCCATCTTAGGTCCTTTATGACACTGCTCTTTATTCCGCAACAAGGCCAATCCAGATTGCATGACAAATAACTCTTCATAGGCCAATTGATGACGCGCTTCTTCATATCGCTCTGAAGAATCCGGGAAATGCATCATTTTAAATGCATCATAGCGACTCATGTATTGATGTGATTCACGAACCTCAGTAGGCAAAATCTCTTGCAATTCATGATTAGCGGCAAACCAATTGCGTACTGATGAGCGCACCACAAATTGAGACACTCCATCAGCCAAGGCATAAATAGGAACAATGCCACGATCAGGCTCTCCACCATCTCCTAAACTTTCTATTTGGGGCGTATTCATTTGCATAGACCCATATTGAAATTCCGCTTTGCCATATGCATATAGACGCTGACCTTTTTTATAAAAGTTCTTTTTATACCCTTGGTTAAATAAAACAATCTTTAGTGGACCAGTACCATCTGCAATAACTACCTCTAAAATAGATAGTCGAGGGCGCGGGCGCTTTTCTTGTACAGCAATAACATTGCCTACTACGCCACCGGTCATACCTGACTTTAATTCACCAATTCTATAAATTGTACGGCGGTCTTCATAGCTCCGAGGGAAATATGTCAACAATGATGTTACATTCGTAATCCCTAGCTTATGCAATTGTTTCTCCCGACCAGGACCAATCCCTTTAATGGTCGTTAACCGTTCATCCATAGAAACTCCTTTAAATATACGATAAACACTGAGGATATATCCAATTTCTGTATATCCTTGTGTAAAAGCCCCTTCATATCATAGAATATGATATATAGTATACCTTATATTGTAGTATATTTCATAAAAAGAGCAATATGTACGATAAAAACACTTGCTTTAACTATGTCTTTATGATAATATACTTTTGTTATGTTATAGATTAAGCTTGGAGGTGGAAACTATGGCAAACCTTTGCGAAGTATGTGGCAAATCCACATCTAGCGGTATGAACGTGAGTCACTCTCACATTCGCACAAGAAAAACTTGGAAACCGAACATTCAAAGAGTACGGGCGGTTGTAGACGGTGCTACTAAAAAAGTTAACGTATGCACTCGCTGCCTTCGTTCTAATAAAATTACACGCGCGTAAAATAAAAAGTACATGTACTCTTTGGGGTTCTAGAGCCCCAAAAAAAGCAGTTAGTTCATTTGAACTAACTGCTTTTTTTGTTATCTATATACCTATTACTAAAAGTCTTACAAAGTAATATTGGGAATATAGTACTGTTTAAACAACTTAATAGCATATTGATCGGTTAAGCCTGCCACATAATCCACTACATCACGAGTGGAGTAAAACTCACGATTACTTTCACATCCCTCCATATCGTCAGGATGTTCCATAAAATGAGTAAATAAGTTTTTCACCACATGAGATGCCTTATTTCGGTCAGGAATTAAAGCTGACGCCAAATAGACATTTTTAAACATAAATTGACGGAATAGATTCATAGTCATTTCTATATTAGAAGACATGGAAATAACAGGCTTATCTAAAGATTCGCGCACCATATCTTCAACCATGGCTGTAATCATGCTAGAAGGAGTCATACCGAAGTGTTCACGTACTTCAAAAGGTAATTCCTCGGCTGTCAACATACCTGCCCGTTGTGCATCATCAAAATCATGACATAAATAAGCAATACGGTCAACGATACGAATAATTTGACCTTCTAATGTAACAGGAATTGTAGCCCCTGTATGACCTAAAATACCATCGCGAACAGCGGTCGTTAAATTAAGACCTTGATGTTCACCATGCTTTTCCAATACTTCAACCATGCGCAAACTTTGTTCATTATGATTAAAATGACCTACCATATCACGTAACGCATATTCTCCAACATGACCAAATGGTGTGTGTCCCACATCATGCCCCATGGCGATCGCTTCTACTAAATCCTCGTTGAGGCGTAATGCACGAGCCACTGTACGACCAATCTGACCTACTTCAAGGGTGTGAGTCATGCGCGTACGATAATGGTCACCTGGCGCAATATAAACTTGTGTCTTGTGCTTTAACCGTCTAAAACATTTACTGTGAATAATGCGGTCCCGATCACGTTGAAAGGCAGTTCTAAGTGGATCGGGAGCTTCCTCTATATCACGGATTGCATCGCGGCTTTTAGCGGCATAAGGAGAAAGGAGTAACGCCTCTCTCTCCTCTATTTGTTCCCGTATATTCATTTACCCTCCGATGCGCGGTTACGGTCAATGAGTTGCATAACAAGAGATGCTGTTTCTTCGATAGATTTATTGGAAACATCTAACACTTGGCAATGCAAACGACGCATAATAGCCTTCGCGTATTCTAGTTCGGATTGAATACGCTCAATAGAAGCATAATTTGCTTCGTCCTCTAAACCGATGGCGCGTAACCGTTCACTACGAATATTGTTTAACTTAAATGGGTCGATAATGAGACCTACAATTTTCTTTGCTGGGATTTTAAATAATTCCTCTGGCAATGGTACCTCTGGCACCAATGGCAAGTTGGCAGCTTTAATTTTTTTGTATGCCAAGAACATAGACAATGGTGTCTTACTTGTTCTAGATACACCAATGATGACTACGTCAGCCTTTTCAAAGCCAGACGGATTTTTACCATCATCATATTTCACGGCGAACTCAATAGCTTCAACCTTTTTGAAATATTCTTGGTCTAGTTTATGAACCATACCCGCAGTCATACGAGGCTTTGTAGATGCTACTGTACCTACAGCATCGAGAACTGGCCCCATAATATCTACAGCAGGAATGTTGTATTCTGCTACTTTTTCATGAAGATATTTGCGCAAAGACTCAGATACAATGGTATGACAAATAACATGGTTGCCACGTTTTGCATCTGCTATAATTTCATCAATTTGGCTTTCACTATCAATATAGGGAATGCGAACAATTTCAATTTGTTCCTTATCATATTGACTCGCCGTAGCCCTTGCTACAGCCTCTGCGGTCTCACCAAGGGAGTCCGATATTGCATAAATAATTTTTTCTGCCATTCTATTAACCTCAATGTATGCTACATTCTAAAAATACTTTTGTTACCGTCGTTTTAGATACGCGGCCTACAACCTTTAAACGTTTCTTGTTTTCCACATCCTCGCGAACGACGACAGGTAAACAATCTACCTCATAATCTATCATCTTCTGAGCAGCCTCTACCAATGTATCTGTAGGCTCCACAGTTATAACCTTGCTTACAGGGGTCATAATCATAGATATAGGCATGGTGTGCGAATCTGTTTGCCCCATAGAGGCGCGCAACAAGTCCTTACGGGATACGACACCTACTAAATAGGAATCGTCACACACTAAAATGGTACCTACATCCTCAGTAAATATAGTAACAATCGTGTCATACAAACTTGTATCCCCATTGACTACGACTGCTTGGGATAATACATCACTTACCAGAAATGACTTTAATCGCTCCGCTGTTTGTGTTTCTTTTGAAAGCCCCACATAGTAGTAGCCCACATTAGGGCGTGCATCTAAGACACCTAGCATAGTTAAAACAGATAAATCTGAACGCAATGCAGATCGTGTAACCTCTAAATGTTCAGCAATAGCACTACCTGTAACAGGTCCTTCTTCACGAACGATTTGAGCAATTTGTTCTTGTCGTTTCGACAGTTTCACACGGTAACCCCCTTTCATCTCTGTTTGTATTATATCCTAAGTTACCATTCAGAAAAAGAGGAGACCTACCGGCCTCCTCTTTTACCATAACTATATTATTACCAATTTAGTTCGTCAGATTCTTGACGACCACGACCAGTCATAGCATCGAGCATAATTCTTTGTTCGATTTGAGCCACCATTTTCTTAGTGCTTACAACTGCATCTGGATTAACAGAAATGGAGTCGATACCGCTCTTCACAAGGAATTCGCAAAGTTCAGGGTATACACTTGGTGCTTGGCCACAGATGGATACAGTTTTACCATCTTTATGTGCCACTTCGATAAGATGACGAATCGCTCTACGAACAGCTAAATTACGTTCATCGTAAATATGTTGAACTGTTTCGTTATCGCGGTCACAACCGAGAACAAGCATTGTCAAATCGTTAGAACCAATGGAATAACCATCTACATATTTATTGAATTGATCAGCTAAGATAATATTTGCTGGAATTTCAGCCATGAGCCAGATTTTGAAATCTTTACCGCGTACAAGGCCTTCTTGAGCCATCAAATTAGTTACTAATTCAGCTTCCTCTACAGTACGGCAGAATGGAATCATAACTTGTAAGTTTTTGAAGCCAAATTCATTACGTACTTTTTTGATTGCTTCCAATTCTAATTTGAAAGCAGGTGTGTATTTAGGATCGTAGTAACGAGAAGCACCACGCCAGCCAAGTAATGCACTGGATTCATGCGGTTCGTATTTGTCGCCACCTTTAAGGTCACGGTATTCACTAGATTTGAAATCGCTCAAACGAACTACAACTTGGCGAGGAGCTAAAGCTTGGCAAACTTTACGCATACCTTCTGCCAATGTATTTACAGCGAAATCACTACGACCTGTTTCGATAAGGTGCAATGGATGTTCATGGATGAACGTAGTCCAAATAAACTCTTCACGCATGAGACCGATACCATCGCAAGGCAATACACCATGTTTTTCAGCCAAGTCAGGATCACCTAAGTTCATGTAAATCTTAGTACCTGTTACAGGAACAGATTCAGCAACAACATTTGCAGTAGCTTGTGCTTCTGGCTTTTTAACGATATCTTCTAATACGCCATCATATACGATACCATTTGTAGCAT
>CADFKY010000029.1 GCA_902834965.1 Veillonellaceae bacterium | reverse complement strand
TTTTCGAAAATAGATTTTCATATAGGAGAAATCATATGATTTATAATACAATTCAGTACGTAGTGGACAACGGTATTGGTACGTTGACCTTTAATCGGCCAACCGTAGCCAATGGTTTTAATATCGAGATGTGCAAGGAGATCCTTGAGGTCTTAGATAAAGCTCATAATGATGAAAGCGTGCGTGCATTGCTCATTAATGCAGAGGGTAAGGTATTCTCTGCGGGTGGCGATTTAACAGAGATGGAGCGCGCTGTAAACGAAGGGGATACTGAGTCTTTATTTGAAATTGTTGAGCTGGTAGCTGAGATTTCTATGGCTATGAAGAAATTACCAAAACCTGTTATCATGAGCCTTCAAGGTGCTGCAGCAGGAGCGGCATTTAATATGGCTTTGGCAGCGGACTTTGTTGTGGCTGCTAATAACGTACGCTTTATTCAAGCCTTCGTAAATGTAGGTCTTGCTCCTGATGCGGGCGGGTTATTCTTGTTAACTCGCTCTATTGGTATGAATCGTGCTATGCATATTGTCATGACCGGTGAAGCCGTATCTGCTGAAAAGGGTAAGGAACTTGGCTTTGTGTATAAGGTTTGTGAATTAGAAGATTTAGAGACTGCTACAAGACGCCTTGTTGAGAAATTGGCAAAAGGGCCTGCACAATCTTACCGCGTTATGAAGGAAATGATGTGGAATAGCTTCTTAGCGGGTTGGGAAGAGTACAAGAAGTTTGAAGTAGAAAACCAATGTGCATTAGGTCTTTCAGAGGACTTCAAAGAAGGAGTCCGTGCTTTCACAGAGCGTCGCCGTCCTAAATTTGGTCAACAATAATATTGATTTATGAATATACGGAATGGAATTTCCTGTAATTCATAGGTAAATACAAATATAATTAGAACCGATGTGGCTCCAACTATTGAGTTACATCGGTTTTGCTTTCATTACACAGAAAAAGTGTATATAATAGAACTATTGAAATAGTTTTAGGAGGTCATTATTACATGGCTCAAGATACAATTAAATGTTATGACAGCCCTAGCGATGTAGTTCAAGCATTGGCAGAGGATTTTATTGCTTTCACCAACGAGGAAATCAATCGCACTGAAACGTGTGTTGTTGGTATTACGGGCGGGACTGTTATTAATGGTTTATTAGAATTGCTTAATTCCCCAGAATATATAGAGCGCCTCAATTGGGAACGCATATTCTTTGTGTGGACTGATGAGCGATTCTTACCGCAATCTCATGAGGATAATTACTTCAATCGCGTGAAACCTTATTTGTTGTGTAAGGCGAAAGGGGCGGCTCATTTCTTGCCAATCAATACAGATTCTAAAACTGTAATAGAAGCGGCAGCGGAATACGAGAAAGAGGTTAAGAATGTTCTCAAGGCTTGTAAAAAAAGTGGCCTAGATTTGGCATTGCTCGATCTTGGCGAAGATGGTCATACAGCCGGTCTATTTGCAGGTTCTCATGCATTGCGTGTCACAGATCAAGACGTGGTAGCTGTTGAGGATGGAAAGGTGTGGGAACGTATTTCTATGACCTTTTCGTTCTTAGCAAAATCTGATGCGGTTTGGTTTACCGTAACTGGTGAAAGTAAGCGAACTGCTTTGACAAAGGTATTGTATCAACGCGAAGATTACGAGGATTTACCTTGGGAAAAACGCATTGGTCGTGTATTGCCTGGAGCGGTGCTTTCACAAGAAGCTATGACCTGGTATGTGGACAAGGCAGCCTATGATGATGTACACTAAAGAGTATAAGTAGTAGTAAAGATAAAGGAGATACATATGGGGTCTATAGGAACACCTGAATTAATAGTTATATTAGTGATTGCTCTAGTTATCTTCGGACCTGGTAAATTGCCTGAAGTCGGTAAAGCTATTGGTAAAGGCATCAATGAGTTTAAAGATGCTATTTCGGGGCCTAAAAAGGCTGTTGATGAAACGAAAGAAGCCGTTAAGAAAGCGACTACTATCGATGTGACAGCAGGGGCTAAGAACGATGATAAACATAAAGAAGCTAACGATTAATAGGAGGTAACACTATGTGCAAAGATTGTGGTTGTGGCGAAGATAATGGCGTTGTAACAAAGGTATTTACTGTACCGGGGATGATGTGCAACAACTGTAAAGAAACAGTTGAAGGGGCATCTCTAGGTTTGCCTGGCGTATTAAGTGCAGAAGTAGATTTGCCAGAAAAGACTGCTACTGTTTCTTTTGATCCAACAAAAGCATCTGTAGAAGTTATTACAAAAGCCATTGAACGAACTGGCTTTGAAGTGGCAGGCGTTGCAGACGGTGTACAAAAACATAGTCATGGATTACTAGACACTTTGAAACGTCTCTTCAAATAATCGAACCGATGGAGCTGTATTGAAACCTTGTTTCGATGCAGCCCTTTTTTGTTTAAAGAGGTAATACGATGATACGTAAGTTTGATGCTAAAAATTTTAAGTGGGATGGTATCGAAACCTTGGTATATAAGCAAGATGGTAGTCCTTTTAAAGATGTAACACGTCAAGTATTATACGATGGTGCTTATGATATTCCATGTCAATTCCGCTATTTTGAATGTTTGCCAGGAGGGTATTCTACCTTAGAGTATCACGATCATACGCATATGGTTATGATATTCCGCGGTAAGGGGCAGGTCTTATTGGGTGATGAAATCCACGATGTAGAAGCTGGTGACTTTATCGAAATTCCAGGCAAAACAATTCATCAATTCCGTGCTAATAAGGGCGATTATATTGGTTTTCTTTGCTTGGTAAATCAAGATCGGGATAAGGTAAAATTATTATCCCCTGAAGAGATGGAAATGTTACGAGCAAATCCTAAGATCAAAGAATTTTTGGAAAGTTGTTAAGCCTGATGGAGGTTCTATGAATACTTTTACACGAGCGGCCCTTACCGTTTTAGTGGGTCTCGTCATTTGGTTTTTACCTCATACAGAGGCAATCAAGCCGGAAGGTTGGCATTTATTAGCTATCTTTACGGCTACTATTGTGGGCTTTATATTGCGACCTTGGCCAACGGGCATTATGGCCCTCTTTGGTATTGTTGTAGCCGTAGCCACTAACTCCATCACTATGGTACAGGCACTAGGTGGCTATGCAGAAGCGAATGTGTGGCTTATCGTAGCAGCCGTATTCTTTTCTCGCGGTATTATTAATTCTGGCCTTGGCAAGCGCATTGCGTACACCTTGATTCGCTCCTTTGGCACAAGCTCATTAAAGCTTGCCTATGCTTTGGCTTGTACAGATTTGATTATTTCTCCAGCTACACCATCTAATACGGCGCGTGGTGGTGGTATAGTATTCCCCATCGTACAAAATATTTCCTTAGCATTTGACTCTGAACCATATGGTAATACGGCTCGCCGCATTGGGGCGTACTTGATGACGACGGCACATACTATTAACACCATTACAGTAACGATCTTCTTGACTGCATGTAGTGGTAACTTGCTTATTACGTCCTTAGGTGCTAAACTGTTTGGCTATGATATATCTTGGTGGGAATGGTTCCAAGCCGGTGTGATTCCTGGTGTAATTTGTATGATTTTGATGCCTTGGTTTATCTATAAAATCTATCCACCAGAAATCAAGGAAACACCAGAGGCTGCAGCAATGGCTCAAAAAGAACTAGATGCTCTTGGACCTATTACGAAGGCCGAAATTTCTGTTGCCATTATTTTTGTTCTTTGTATCTTACTTTGGGCTACAGCAATTTGGACTAAGCTTCATCCTACAGTAGTAGCGATGATGGGGGTTCTGGCGTGTGTTGTGACTGGCTCTCTTACTTGGGAGGATATTTTAGGTGAACGCACCGGTTGGGATATCCTCATCTGGATGGGTACGCTTGTAGGCATGGCTGGACTGCTTGGCAAACTCGGTGTAGTAGCTGTCTTTGCAGATTTTGTAAGTCAACATTTAGCTGGCTTCGACTGGTTCTGGGCGTCCTTTATCATTTCCGCTACCTTTGTGTACTCTCAGTATTTCTTTGCCAGTGGTACGGCGCGTATTACAGCTTTATTCTCCGCCTTTGCAGCCATTTTAGTGGCGATGGGGGCTCCTATTCCGTTTACGATATTGCTCTTTGGTTTGATGAACAGTCCTGGCTGTACATTGACTCATTATAGTTCAGGTGTAACACCAATCTTCTTCGGTGCTGGCTATGTGCCACAAGGTACATGGTGGCGCGTAGGTCTTGCCATTTCCGTGGTGAGCTTCCTCATTCATTTCTGGGGCGGCACTTTTGGCATGTGGCTCTTTGGTATTTTATAATATATTCAATCCCTCACTACGGTGAGGGATTTTTCTTGTTATATCTATATTTTTTATACCTTACTAGGTTTGCTATAGTTTTTGGGTATGGTGAACTTCATAAAAAAACTATGATGAATCTATAGAATTTATTGTGAATTATCTTGCGCGGGATAATATAACGTGTTATTATTATTCCGTGATTATTATTACAGAATATTTTAGGAGGAAACATGTTAGGTTTAGTCATTAGCTTATTGATTATTGCGCTAGTCGTGATTATTAATGACATTCGAATTATGAACAACAACTTAACACGTTTTTGTCTTAGAAGTTCCGCGAATGGTTTAATATACAATCAATAAGATTTGACTATATGGTTTGTTTCTTATGTGTATATTTTCCAAGGGGTACATAGGATTATTTATGTATATAGGAATTCTGTAAACAAAAGGAATATCATTTGTAAACTTTTAAGACGATTCATATGAATCGTCTTTTTTTATTCAGTTGAAAGGTATCCAAGTGGATACTTTCAAGAAAAGTGAGGAGATTAACATGAGTTGTAGAAGTGACAATTTAAAAACAGGCGTAGCACGTGCACCACACAGATCTTTATTAAAAGCACTCGGTTTCGTAGACGAAGAAATAGGTAGACCGGTCATTGGTATTGCCAATTCCTTCAATGAAATCATTCCTGGTCACGTGGGCTTGAAAAATATTGTACAAGCCGTAAAAGACGGTATCCGCAACGCAGGTGGTGTGCCAATCGAGTTCAATACAATTGGTATTTGTGACGGTTTGGCGATGAACCACATCGGTATGAAATACTCCTTGGTAACTCGTAATATCATCGCTGATTCCATCGAAGCAACAGCTATGGCAACACCATTTGATGCTATGGTATTCATTCCAAACTGCGATAAAGTAGTACCTGGTATGTTGATTGCTGCAGCTCGTCTAAACATTCCATCCGTATTCGTGTCTGGTGGTGCTATGCTTGCAGGCGTACATAATGGCAAAAAAATCGGTTTGTCTGATGTATTCGAAGCAGTAGGTAAACATCAAACTGGTGAAATGGGTGATGCTGAGTTAGCTGAAATCGAAAATACAGCATGTCCTACATGTGGTTCTTGCTCTGGTATGTACACAGCTAATACAATGAACTGCTTAACAGAAGCTCTTGGTATGGGCCTTCCTGGTAATGGTACAATTCCAGCAGTATACTCTGAACGTTTACGTCTTGCTAAATTAGCAGGTATGCAAGCAGTAGAGGTATTGAAAGCAAACCTTCGTCCTAAAGACATTATGACACGCGAAGCCTTTGAAAATGCAGTAGCTCTAGATATGGCTTTGGGTGGTTCCTCTAATACAGCACTTCATTTGCCAGCTATCGCTCACGAAGCAGGTGTACCATTGTCCTTGGACGACTTCGATCGCATTGCACAAAACACACCTCAATTGTCCAAACTTTCTCCATCTGGTAAATACTTCATCGAAGACTTGTATGCTGCCGGCGGCGTATCTGCTGTGTTGAAACGTTTAGCTGAAAATGGTCGTTTGCATACAGATTGCAAAACTGTAGCTCTTAAAACACAAGGTGAAATTGCAGCGGTAGCTCATGTAACTGATGAAGATGTTATTCATCCTTGGAATAATCCTGTTCATGAAACAGGTGGTATTGCCGTTCTTAAAGGTAACCTTGCTGTAGACGGTTCCGTTGTAAAAGCAGGTGCCGTAGATGAAGATATGCTCGTTCACTCTGGCCCAGCAAAGGTATTCAACAGCGAAGAAGAAGCTGTTGAAGCTATTACAGGCGGTAAAATCGTAAAAGGTGATGTGGTAGTTATCCGTTACGAAGGTCCTAAAGGCGGCCCTGGCATGCGCGAAATGTTAACACCAACATCCATGATCGCAGGTATGGGTCTTGATAAAGACGTAGCATTGTTGACTGACGGTCGTTTCTCTGGTGCTACACGTGGTGCATCCATTGGTCACGTATCTCCAGAAGCTGCGGCTGGTGGCACAATCGCCGTTGTTGAAGATGGTGACATTATCAACATCGATATTCCAAACGGTAAATTGGAATTGGCTGTATCTGATGAAGAAATCGCTCGTCGTAAAGCAGCATTGAAACCATTCAAATCCAATGTAACTGGATATCTTAAAAAATACGCTCTTCACGTATCCTCTGCAGCACAAGGTGCTATCGAAGTATTTGAAGACTAATAGTAGACTTTCATTAATACTAACTAGAGGAGATGGTGTAGATGCATAAGTTATATGATTTTATGGAGGCTCGTGAGCGACTAAGCACAATTACTGTAAAAACAAAACTGCTTCACAGTGATGTGTTCTCCGATGAAAGTGGCAATGATGTATATATCAAGCCAGAAAACTTGCAAATAACAGGTTCCTTTAAGGTTCGTGGTGCATATAATAAAATTGCAAAATTAACAGAAGAAGAAAAGGTGCGCGGCGTTATTGCCGCGTCTGCCGGTAACCATGCGCAAGGTGTAGCGCTTGCTGCAAAACGTCTAGGCATTAAAGCGACAATCGTTATGCCAAAACATACACCTCTTATCAAGGTTAATGCTACAAAACAATATGGTGCCGAAGTCGTTCTACATGGTGAGATTTATGATGAAGCTTACCAAAAAGCGATGGAATTACAACAAGAGCACGGATATGTGTTCGTCCATCCTTTTGATGACGAAGATGTTATCGAAGGGCAAGGTACAATTGCATTAGAAGTTCTTGAGGAATTGCCTGATGCGGATGTATTGCTAGTTCCTGTTGGTGGTGGCGGTATTGTTTCTGGTATCGCAGCTGCTGCAAAATTAAAAAATCCTAGCATTAAAATTATTGGTGTAGAACCAGAAGGCGCGGCTAGTGCAATAGCTGCGTTAAAAGCAGATCATCCTGTACCACTTAGTGAGGTGGCAACTATCGCAGATGGTACAGCTGTACGTCAAATCGGCGAAACTACATTAAAATATATTAAGAAATATGTAGATGAAATTGTTACTGTCTCTGATTATGAATTGATGGAAGCATTTTTGTTGCTTGTAGAAAAACATAAGTTAGTAGCAGAAAACTCCGGTATTTTACCATTAGCAGGTCTAAAAAAATTAGACTGTAAAGGCAAAAAGGCAGTAGCCATTGTTAGTGGTGGTAATATCGACGTACTTACGATTTCTTCTATGATCAATAAAGGTCTCGTATTGCGTGGTCGTATCTTCACTTTCTCTGTAAACCTTCCGGATAAACCAGGTCAATTGGTTGCTGTATCTCAAATGCTTGCAGATGCGGATGCAAACGTTATTAAACTTGATCATAATCAGTTTAAAAATCTTGACCGCTTCCACGAAGTGGAATTACAAGTTACTGTAGAAACAAATGGTGAAGAACATATTCAAAGCATTATTGATACTTTTAAAAAGAATGGTTATATCATTAAACGTTTAAATTCCAGCGAGATTTTATCTGAATAGCTGGTCGAAAGGGTTCCTATGAGCGCAGAAACAATCAATGGGGCACGCATTGTCCTTGAAACATTGCATCGCTTAGGCGTAACCGATATGTTCGGTTATCCAGGTGGCGCAGTAATCCCAATTTATGATGAAATTTATAGCTTCCCTGAAATTAAACATTACTTCGTCCGTCATGAACAAGGTGCAGCTCATGCGGCAGATGGCTATGCTCGCGTATCTGGTCGCGTAGGTGTATGTCTTGCTACGTCTGGTCCTGGCGCAACGAATCTTGTAACAGGTATTATGACTGCGTACATGGACTCCGTACCTATGGTGGCCATTACTGGTCAGGTTGGTCGCCCTTTTATCGGTAAGGACTCCTTTCAAGAGGCGGATATCCAAGGCATTACGATGCCTATAACCAAGCATAACTATCTTGTTCAAGATATTCATGATTTGCCTCGCATCATTAAAGAGGCGTACTTTATTGCTGGCACAGGTCGTCCAGGCCCTGTACTCATTGATATTCCGAAGGATATTCAAACCGAAAAAATATCCATGGCGGAATACAACAAATTGTACGAAGTACCTATTCATCTTGAAGGCTATGATCCAACCTATAAAGGTCATCAAGGTCAAATCAAAAAAGCAGCTACTCTCATCAAAAATGCAAAGCGTCCACTTATTATTGCTGGGGCAGGCGTATTGAAGTCTGGTGCTATGGATGAGCTTAAAGAATTAGCTGAAAAGGCTCAAATCCCAGTGACGAATACATTAGTTGGCCTTGGTGGCTTCCCGGGAGATCACGAATTGGCCCTTGGTATGGTTGGTATGCACGGTTCTGTTGCAGCTAATAATAGTACAGATGAGGCTGATCTCGTGATTGCTGCAGGGATTCGTTTCCATGACCGCATCACAGGCCATCCAGACTTCTTCTGTAAAAAAGCTAAAATCATCCATATCGATATTGACCCAGCTGAAATTGATAAGAATGTTACAATCAATGTGCCTATCGTAGGGGATTTAAAACAGGTATTAACGGAGCTTAATGCTCTTGTAGAACCTACAACGCATGAAGCGTGGCTTGAGCAAATCCGAGAATGGCAAGCGGAATACCCTATGGTGATACCTGAGTCTAAAAATGGTGTATTGCATGCACAATATGTGTTATCTGAGCTTAATAAAATTGCCAAGGATGATGCCATAATCGTAAGTGATGTAGGCCAACATCAAATGTGGGCGGCTCAATTCTTAACTCATAAAAAACCTCATACTATCGTTACCTCTGGCGGTGCGGGTACCATGGGGTATGGCTTGCCGGCGGCTATCGGTGCTCAAGTAGGGGCGCCTAAGAAACAAGTTATCCTCGTTGTCGGTGATGGTGGATTCCAGATGACTTGTGAAGAGCTCATGATGGTGCGCCAATATAATTTGCCAATTAAGATTGTTATTATTAATAATGGCTATCTTGGTATGGTTCGTCAATGGCAAGAAATATTCAATAATAGACGCTATTCCTATGTGGACTTAGAAGTGAGTCCGAACTTCTTGAAACTCGCAGATGCATTTGACTTGAAAGCAGCTCGTCTAGATAATGTTGAAACTTTCAATAAAGAATTTAAATCATACATTACATCGGATGAAAGCATTGTCTTGGATTGTCGCGTTGAACGAGAGGATAATGTATTACCAATGATTCCAGCAGGCGGCACGATAAGCGGTATGATGGGGAAGAAAGGGGTGCTATAATGGCGAAAGAACATCAAGTCTTAATCATTGCAAAAAATGCACCGGGTATTGGTACACGTATTTTGGCACTCTTTAACCGTCGTGGCTTTAACGTTACAAAAATGACATCTGGTATTACAAATCAGCCAGGTTATGCACGTATTACTATTACTGTAGAGGCCGATGACCGAATTCTCGATCAAGTGCAAAAGCAAATCTACAAGCTTATCGATGTTGTTAAGGTTAAAGTGTTTGAAGATCATGATGTGGTATGCCGTGAGTTAATGCTTATCAAGGTAAAAGCATCTGCTTCTACAAGATCACAAATTGTACAGATTGCCGATGTATATCGTGGTAATGTGTTAGATATTTCTCCTACATCTATGATCATTGAAGTCATTGGCAGTGTAGAAAAATTACGTGGCTTCATTCAAATTATGGAAACTTATGGTATTCTTGAAATTGCCAAAACAGGTATTACCGCTATGAGCCGCGGAGAAAAAATGTAGGAGTTGATAACGTGGGGCGTGAATTACTCCATTATGAAAATGTCTGCTTTCGCCGTGATGGTAGACCTATTTTAGATAATGTAAATTGGCATATAGAGGACGGTGAACATTGGGCTTTATTAGGGCTTAATGGGGCTGGTAAATCGACGCTGCTCAGCATGATACCTGCTTATCAAATTCCCACAACGGGTACTTTACGTGTGTTTGGCAAGGAATTTGGTAAATATGCGTGGCCCAAAATCAAGGCTAGACTAGGATTTGTTAGCTCTGCGCTTGGACAATTTCAGTCAACCTTGGATAAACAAGTCGTTGAAGATATCGTTATTTCTGGTGCATTTAGTAGTATTGGTATATACCAAGAGGTAGCACCTGAGGTGCGCCAACGAGGTATGCAATTATTATCTGAATTTGGACTAGACTATTTGGAAGGTCATCGTTTTCGCACCTTATCTGCTGGCGAACAGCGCCGGGTATTGTTAGCGAGGTCTATTATGGCAAATCCAGAATTATTGATTTTGGATGAGCCTTGCTCTGGTTTGGACTTACCAGCGAGGGAGCAGTTTTTACGCACCGTATCCACTTTGGTAGCTGAGCAGCAGACACCGATTATTTATGTGTCACATCAAATTGAAGAGATACTATCGTTTATTACTCATGTAGCTATCTTGCGAGAGGGTAAGATGATTCATGCAGGTCCTAAACACAAGGTACTAACTGATGATATTTTATCTGATGTCTTTGGACTTTCCGTACAAGTTGTATGGAAAGATGATCGTCCATGGGTGATGGTTCGCTAGTTATCAAATTTTTTTATCAGAGGCTTAAAACTCGGCTTACTGATACTAAATTAATGTACGCCACATCTTGCAAAAATTTGTTAGATTGTGTACAGTATATATAATCTATATTCTATTGAATATGTTTGGAGGTTGTCTAATATGGCAGGTAAAATTTTAGGTACTACAGTTTATTATGATGCAGATTGTAATTTAAGCAAATTGGAAGGCAAAAAAATTACAGTGTTAGGTTACGGTTCCCAAGGTCATGCTCATGCATTGAACTTGAAAGAAAATGGTATGGACGTAACAATTGGTCTTCGCGGTGGTTCTTCTAGCTGGAAAGCGGCTGAAGAAGCAGGTCTTACAGTAAAAGAAACTGCAGAAGCCGTTAAAGGCGCTGATATCGTTATGGTATTGATTCCAGACGAATTGCAAGCAGACGTATATGCACAAGATATTGCTCCAAACTTGAAACAAGGTGCGTACTTGGCATTTGCTCATGGCTTTAACATTCACTTTGGTAAAATCGTACCTCGTGAAGACATCAATGTATTCATGGTAGCTCCTAAAGGTCCTGGTCATTTAGTTCGTCGTACATACCAAGAAGGCTCCGGTGTTCCTTGTTTGTACGCTGTAGAAAAAGACCCATCTGGCGATACTGAAGAAGTGGCATTAGCATGGGCATCTGGTATCGGTGGTGGCCGTTCTGGTATTTTGGAAACTAACTTCAAATCCGAAACTGAAACTGACCTCTTTGGTGAACAAGCTGTATTGTGTGGTGGTGTTACTGAGTTGATCAAAACTGGCTTTGAAGTATTAACTGAAGCTGGTTATGAACCTGTTAACGCTTACTTCGAATGCTTGCATGAAATGAAATT
>CADFKY010000028.1 GCA_902834965.1 Veillonellaceae bacterium | reverse complement strand
TTAATGCGTCAAATTGACCGTTTTTAATTTGTAAAACTTGAACTTCCATGGAAGGATCGCGTTTTTCGTTGAACTTGAATTGACCAGTTACACCAACGAAGTCAGCAATATTTTTCAAAGCTTCGCGGAATTTTTCACGATCTGTAGTAGAACCTGCTTTTTTCAAAGCTGCTTCATAGAGGTATACTGCATCATAAGCTTGAGCTGCGAATTGGTCTGGTTCTTTACCGTATTTATCTTTGTAAGCTTTACGGAAGTCTTTTACCTTTTGATCGTCTTTGTTAGGGAACCAAGGTGTACCTACGATAACACCATCAGCTGCAGCACCTGCAATTTTAATGAATTCAGGGCTGTTAAAGCCATTGGAACCAACTACAGGTTGATTCATACCCATTTCACGCATTTTTTTCATGATTAATGCGCCTTCTTGGTAAAGAGAAGCAACTACGATAACATCAGGTTTTGCTTGTTGAATCTTAGTTAATTGTGCAGAGAAATCAGTATCTTTATCTGCAAATGTTTCAGTATCAACGATTTGTACGCCTTCAGCTTCCAATGCTTTACGAGCTGTATTATTTACAGATACCATTTGGTCATTGTTGTTGGAGTACATAATAGCTGCAGTTTTGAAGCCTAAAGTTTTATGTGCTTCTTTAATTGCAGTATCTACTGCCAAGGATTCAGGTACAGCATTACGGAAAATGTAATCGCCGATATCTGTAATACCTTCAGCTGTTGTAGATGTACCAAGAGCTACGATTTTGCTTTTGTTTGCTACAGGACCAGCTGCCATCATTTCACCAGATAACATTGGGCCGATAACAGCTACAACTTTATCCTTAGAAATTACTTTATTCATTGCATTAATTGCTTCGTTTTTATCACCTTTAGTATCTTCTACTAATAAGTTAATTTTTACAGCATTTGCATCAGCGTTAATTTCGCTTACTGCCAATTCTGCACCAGCTTTAATGGACTCACCATATGCTGCTGCACCACCAGTTGTTGTTGTTAACAATGCAATTTTAGCCTCATTGCTATTTGCATTACCTGCATCTTTATTACTGCCACAACCAGCAGCAACTGCCATTACACCAGCAAGACCAAAAATGGCTGCTTTTTTTAACATGGATTTATTCATGCTACACCCTTCCTTTGAAATATAAAACTTTAAATCTATATCTATATTATTAGAGTTTTCAATTTTTTGTCAATTAAAATAACTCTATAATAATATATACTATTATAAGTTATTCAGATAATCGTTCCCATTTCTCATACAATGCATCTAACTCACTTTGTGTAGATTCAATTTGTATGGAAATTTTGGACATTTCATCTAAATCTTGCTGTACTACAGGATTAGCCAATTGCACTTCATACATCTTCATGGTTGCTTCTAAACGAGCAATTTCAGATTCTACCTCAGCTAATTGTTTTTCCACCATATATGCATTCGGTTTCTTCTGAGGTTCCTCTGTCGGTTCTGATGTTGAAAGTACTGGTTCATCAAGTGAAACAACTTTATTTTCAACTTTATCACTCTCTGAGTTCTGTTCATTAGCTAATGCTAATAAATCTTCTTGTTCTTTCAGCTTTTCTTTATAGTACGAGTAATTACCAAGATATTCAGTAATTTTTCCATCATCTAAAACAATGGTTTTTGTAGAAACTTGATCTAAGAAATATCTGTCATGGGAAATAATAAAACATGTACCTTCAAATTGTTGCAAGGCTTGTTCCACAATTTCGCGCGTTGGAATATCTAAATGGTTCGTCGGTTCGTCTAAGATAAGAAAATTATCACCTTGAAGGAATAATTTTAATAATGCTAAACGAGCTCTCTCACCACCAGATAAGTCACCTACAAGCTTAAATACATCATCCCCTTTAAATAGGAATGAACCTAATACATTACGGGCCTTCTCTTCAGTGTAGTTAAAGTGATTCATAACCTCTTCTACTACCTGCCAAGAATCATGTAGTTCTTCATGCTCTTGCGAGAAATATCCCACTTGTACGCGATTACCGATATCTACGTGACCATTCTCAGGAAATAATTCACCTACAATAGTTTTTACGAGTGTCGATTTACCTACCCCATTAGGACCAATAAGAGCTACTGATTCCCCTCGTCGAACTACGAGTGATATATCATCAATGATAGGACTTTCACCATACCCTACTGATAAATGATCTAACACAAGAACCTTATCAGCACTCATCGCTGCAGGAGGGAAAGAAAATTGTAAATGATGTGAGGTTACCGGTGCATTAAGTCGTTCTAAACGGTTAAGTTGAGACTGCCGACCACGAGCCATTTTAGATTTTATACCTGCACGGTATTTATCTATATAGGCCTCGGTCTTCTTGATGTACTCCTGTTGTTTCTCATAAGCCACCATATCTGCTTTCAAACGTTCATCCCGTTGTTGAATATAGCGGCTATAATTACCACGATAGGTTGTAGCCTTATGGTTATCTAGTTCTACAACACCAGTGACAATACGATCTAAGAAATAGCGGTCATGGCTGACAATGAGAATACCGCCAGGATAGGCAGATAAATAACCCTCTAGCCACTCTAACATGTCCATATCTAAATGGTTAGTAGGTTCGTCTAAGAACAAAAAATCTGGACGACGTACCAAGGCTTTAGCTAAATTAATACGAGTCTTTTGACCACCAGAAAAAGCACTAGCTGGCTTATCTAAATCCTCATCGGTAAAACCAAGCCCATAAATGATACGCTTAGTCTTTTGCTCATAGTCATAGCCGCCTAGCCATTCTAAACGATTTTGCAAATAATCTAATCGCTGTAAGTCCGATTCACTAGCTTCTTCTGTCTCCAAACGCGTGGTAAGTTCTTTTAGTTGCTCCTCTAATACATGGACATCGGCCCAAGCTTTTTCAATTTCTGTAGCTAAACTATCATCTCCTAGATTTACATCTTGTTGTAAGTAACCAATACTGGCTACAGGAGACTTAACTACATTGCCTTCATCTAATTCTTCATAGCCTAATATGCATTTTAACAAGGTGGATTTCCCAGCCCCATTAGGTCCTACCAAGGCTAGTCGCTCACCTTCTTTTATCTCAAAAGACACATTGGAAAATACTTGGCGCACCCCAAATGATTTTCCAAGGCCTATCATTCGAATGCGTTCCATTCATAACCTCCTAATCATTACCCTTTATTATACCACAATTGCCCGAACTAATATTAGCATCTCTATAGAATCTTTTGTTTTTCTACTATGTCGGAATAATTTACCTAGTAAAGGAATATCTCCTAAAATAGGTACTTTTTGAATTTGATGTTGATCGCGATTATCCATAAGTCCACCTATAACGAGTACCTCTCCAGGTTGTAACCGCACCCGTGTATGTGCTTGCCGCGTACTAATTTTATAAGCTTTCATTTCGGATACCATGATAGGTGTACTTACTTCAGCGTGAATTTTTGCATCTACACCGCCATCCCCAGTAATAATAGGCGTGTAGTTTAACTTAATCCCCACCTCTTCATAACGTGTAGAACGCTTACGTTCGCCATTCACTTCGGACTCTTCTATAACAGGGATACGTTCACCGATCAAGATATGTGCTGTTTCACCATTTAAGGCCATAATAGATGGCTTAGCAATTAGCGCGGCTTTACCGGAACTTTCCATAAGACTCAACTCGGGTTTCACAAAAAATTTATAGGCTTCACCACCGGGTGTTTTACCAAAGGTAACGGCCCCGTAAGAATTAGTTTTATCTTCACCATGTCCTGTCAAGCTAAGCCACGACCACCGAATGCCTTGCTCCTTTGCATAAGATTGTTCCATAGCAATGACTGTCGCTTCTAATTGTACTTGCTTAGGCTCCTTATCTATAGCTTTAACCAGTGTTTCTACACGCCGTTTCTCTCCACTGGTCAAATGCATAATCACTTCATTTTGTTCTAAAAGTACCGCCATTTTATCATGTTTCACAACAGTGCCCATTATATTTTTTAAAGACTCTGCTGGCAAATGCTCCGGTGTTATAACATATAATTCTCTATTTTCAAGTGCTTTGTCATCTGGCTCAATAAGAATCGTATTATATTGTTTTGAAACGGAAAAATGATATAGCCTTCCTAATTCTTTTATAAGATCCTCTGGTGTTTCACCTTGCACAGTAGCCGTAATGTTACCTGTTAAAGATTCTATACCCATAACAGATATACGATAACTCCGACAAATCCCTAATACTGTTTCTTTTAGAGAAGCATTACGAACGGATATCGTAATTGATTCTTTTGATTTTCTCAGCTCGCCCTTTTCATTAATTACGTTATCCTTTTCTATGTCATTATTATTATTTGATTTACCATTACTAATTTCTCTATCTAGTGAGTCCCTATCGCTTTCTAGATTAGTAGTTACTGCTGGCCCTGTATTACTCGCTAATACTATAGAAGATTCCCCTAATGATGCATATAGAAACATAACCACTATTATAATTATTTTTAGTAGTATGCTAGCTTTGAATAGTTTTTTTCTTACTATGGTCACTCTACTACGTAAGCAATCCTTACCTAATTGATTTTTAACCACCGTGATGAACCTCCTTCAACGATTTCTACACCACTTGCACTTATATTAGAGACAGTAACGCCATGCCAAACCATCCCAACAGTAACCATTTGCTCCTCTGTACCTTTTCGTAAAATAGCAATAATCTCATTGCCCTCAACAATACCAACAAGTTCAACAGGCTGTTCCATACTCGAAGAATTTAACCTACTATGAGACTTTGAATTAATTTGATTATTAGTAAAATCATCACTGCTATCACTAATGGTTTTATCCCCTGTGTGTTTATTCTTATTCTGTGTTCTCCTGGTTTTATACCTATTAGTCCGTCCATTATATGTATCCCTGCCTGAGTACTTACTATTATTAAACCCTTGCATATCATTAATGCTATCAGCCACTTCATCTACATCCTTAGTATCTTCATGTCTACCATGTACATCATTATCTGGTAAATCTTTAAAAACCTCTCTCCAAGGATGCCCGCGTTCCACGCTGCTCACATCATATAACAAACGGCCTTCACTTTTAGTTTTTAGATTGTCATCTTTTCTCGTTTCTTTAGCATCACTGTTATGATGTTTCTGTCTATTATGTGATATTCCTTCTGATGATTCTTTTGAACTTAATCGGGTCTGATTATTTTCCCCACCATTAACATGCTCAGGTTGTATATGAACACGTTCTTCTTCGTGAGGATATAAAACACCAACGATTAATATGCCAACTATAATTACAAGAAAAACAGAAATAATAATTTTATAGTGACGAATAATAAAATACTGTTTATCAATCCATAATTTAATGCGTTGTATATAATCTTGTAAGTTCATATTCCACCTCCTGCTGACATATTCTAGGAGGTCCTTTTAAATTCCTACAAAAAAATGACTCTACCAGTCACCTAGGTGACTAATAGAGTCATTCATTATATTGACAAATCAAAAGGATTTGTTCTTGTTTTATTTGCTTTTAAAACCATCAGGATGAGATGTATGCCATTTCCAAGCATCTTTGATAACATCGGCTACATTACTGAATTTAGGATCCCAACCAAGTAATTCTTTAATTTTTTCAGAGGAAGCAATCAATGTACCTGGATCGCCAGCACGACGATCACCATATTGAACAGGAATATCGATACCAGTTACCTCTTTAGCAGTTTCAATAATTTCCTTAACGGAGAAGCCATTGCCACTACCAAGATTAAACACTTGAGATTCACCACCGTTACGCAAATAATCCATTGCTAACACATGAGCTGTAGCCAAATCATTAACATGAATATAATCGCGTACACATGTACCATCAGCTGTATTATAATCAGTACCAAAAACAGTTATGTGCTCTCTTTTACCACGAGCTGCATCTAGCACAAGCGGAATCAAATGTGTTTCCGGATGATGATCTTCCCCAATCGTACCAGACGGATCTGCGCCAGCCGCATTAAAATAACGCAATGCAACATACGTAGAACCATAAATAGCACTATAATCAGATAGCATTTCTTCAATCATCAGTTTAGTACGACCATATACATTAGTTGGATGCAATGGCGCATCTTCACGAATTGGCACTATCTCTGGTTCCCCATAAACAGCAGCTGTACTGGAAAATACAAAATGTTTTACACCAGCATTACGAGCAGACTCAATAAGATGATATGAGCCAACTACATTATTTTCATAATAAATAGCTGGATTTACCATAGATTCACCGACCTGTGAATGAGCCGCAAAATGCATAACACCAATGATATTATGACCTTTCATAATATCTACTAATTTTGGATCTGCTATATCCATATTGTAGAACTGTACCCCTTCAGGAATTGATTCTACATGACCGCGCGATAGATTATCTACAATAATAGGTGTATAACCCGATTGTTGTAAGGCACGTACTGTGTGACTCCCAATATAACCAGCTCCACCTGTTACTAAAATATTCATAGTTCCCCCTTATGAAGTCTCTCCATCCTTTACATGAGCCAATTTTGGACCGATGAGACGTTTATAAACTTCAACACCTGGTTGATCGAAAGCGTCTACACCAGCAAAAATAGATTCAAAGTAAACAGCCCAACAATGCATAAACATGATTTCCCCTAAATGGAATGCATTTAATGTTGGTACAGTTATCGTCATATTAAAGCGATTGTCACTAGATAAAGCCTCTCTATTAGCATCTAATGCAATATTGAGAATATCACAAATGCCTACATTACCAAGTGCTTGCAATCGTTCATATTGACTATGTGTATTAGGCACTACAAGATTATGTTGCCACTCTTTAACCTTAATAAATTGAACGACCTTATTAAGGCGACCTTCTTGATGCTCTTGTACTTGAGCATGCATATCCATAGTTCCTACTGCCGCAACTGGTGTACGACCATAAGGTAAGCATGTATTACTCATCTTACCTAACGATTCGGACAATAGCTGTACATACCAATCAGATAAGGAATGAAGGGCTTCCCCATAAGGCATAAACACCTCAATAATACGACCATAACGTTCGGACGCAATATATTTTAGCAATGCACTTAATAAAGCAGGATTTTTGAAAATATCCTCTTCTTGGCAAGCAGCATCCATTGAAGCTGCACCAGCTAAGAACCCCTCAATATCAAAGCCCACAAGAGCCGCCGTTACAAAGCCAACCTCTGTAAACACAGAGAAACGACCGCCAACACCATAGGGAATACTATAGGTTTTCCAATGATTTTCTAGTGCCATAGAACGTAGAACTGTAGGATGTTCATCATCAGACGTATCGGTAACAGCTACTACTTCATAATTTATATTCCGATCTTGCAATGCTTTTTCCAAAATCATGAAATTAGCCATTGGTTCGATAGTAGAGCCAGACTTAGAGGTGATAACGAGCATCACCTTATAGTCGGGTCCTTTTTTCTGAGCTTGATACTCTAAGGTACGAATAAGGCCTGATAAATAATCACCATCTACGTTAAATCCAGCAAAATACATCCGTGGATATCCGTTGCGTTCTTCCGTACTAAGATTATTCCAAAATGCACCACATTGAACATCAAAAATAACCTTACTACCCAAATAAGAACCACCAATACCTACAGATACAACTGTATCAATATTATGGCGAGCATAGTCCCTCAATTCATAAAGACGTTTTAGCATTGCAGGTGTATTAATACCATCTTCAGAAATATAAGGAAGTTGGTAAAACAATACCGGTTCAGGCAAGCCGTCCTTGGAAACATGGCCTTCTTCAAAGCCTGTAGAGCGTAAAATATTGGTATGGCGCCAAACATTTTGTATAGCACGCTCAAAGTTTTTTACGTCTCGTTCTTGTATGCAACTTTCATTATATATGTTAGCGTAATCTAACTCGAACCCCGATTGTAATCGCAACATCAAATATCTCCTTCACTGACATTTTATGTACAATATTCTACTCATTATACCATAAAACAATGAATAAAATATTAGTTTATGCAATCAATTCACCCACAAACCATAACCAAACCCCACTGCATAAACAGACCATAACAATGCAATAGGGATAGCTAGTTTAAACTTAAGCTTTAAAGTCTTATGACGCCAAATAACCATGCCCAATAGCGCACCAAGGCCGCCAAAGGCAAATGCTAAAAATAATAATGTGAACTCTGAAATCCGATTATACCCCTTAATAGCACATAGCTTATCATATCCATACATGCTAAATACAATTAGATTCCATAGCCCTACAGTAACCCAGAATTGTGTATCACTCATGTCCCCAAACCTTATATACCTTACTTATGATGAGCTTTAAAATATTCTAATGTTTTTTGTAAGCCTTCATCTAATGTTGTTGAAGCTACAAATCCAAAATCACGTTCTGCCTTTGCATTACTTAAACGTGAATGTTTGATATCCCCTATGCGTTCGTCTTCATAATGAACCATAAAATCAGCACCACTAATAGATCTGAATCGTGTAATCAACTCATTAACAGATGTTCCCGTATTGGTAGACACGTTATAAATACCTGTACAGCTAGTATTGCCCATAGCCTTAATATTAGCTTCTACCACATCTTCTACATAAATGAAGTCTCTTGTTTGTTCCCCATCACCATATACGGTTAAAGGCTTACCTTCAACGATTAAACGATTGAAAATACTAATAACGCCACCTTCACCACCATCACCTTGACGTGGACCATATACATTGGCATATCTAAAGCATACTGTATTTAACCCGAAAGCTTCACGATAGATACGTAAATACCCTTCTGCAGTAAGCTTAGTCAAACCATAGAAGGATGATGGCATACCACTTAGTTCTTCTGTCAATGGTAATACTGCTAAGTCCCCATACACAGCAGCCGAAGAAGGCATTAAGAATTGTTCAACTTTCACCTTACGACAGGCATCAAGTACATTAATAAGCCCTAACAAATTAACATCACAGTCATAACTTGGATTCTCCATAGAGGATTGAACCATAGTTTGAGCAGCCTCATGAAATACAATAGAGGGCTTAAACTCTTCAAAAACAGATAATAATTTTGGATCTCGTACATCCATCTCAATAAATTGAGCAGAATCATGTACAAAAGAACGCATACCTGTAGATAAATTATCTATAACGAGCACATTGTGCCCCAATTCAATTAATCGATCAACGAGATGGGAACCAATAAAACCGGCTCCACCTGTAACACATATATTCATAACACCCTCCTTTCTGAGAAAGTTAAATTCCCGCGCCTTGTTTGGCTAGTACATCAGCCATTTCATTATATGTATCACCCGTATGAGCAGCTACCTTGTGAAAGTGTACGCGCACACGGTCTTTTATAGAGTCATAAAACGCAGCATAATGTTGAGTCAGTGCATTATTGCGTTTCCATCGTTTAGTAGCCCACATTTCTATTCCCATATAATCATAATATAGGGAACATTCTGGAATACCACGGTCAATGGCATATTTCATAACATACATAGCAGCTAGTAGCTCACCAGCTACATTCCAAAATGATGTATATCGTTCATCATTCGAAGGAAATGAAAAAGTCTCCTTAGACCCATTCAAGAAGATAACGCCACCAGCGCCAACTGTATTGGTGCCTTTATTATAACTACCATCAATATAAGCAATAATATGGTCGGCCTTACTAAAATCTGGTTTCACCACATTTGGAGATACCTTATTTTGAACTTTAGAACTAAATCCTATAGGTCTAGAATTCATAGATTTAGACTTAACTGCTTGTGGCGATTTAGGTTCGCTCCGTTTAGCACTCATGAAATCACTCAAGGATAATCCTGAATCATCTACAAAGGCACGTGCTTCTGCTTCTGTAGGGAAAGATTTGTAGATAGCACCGCCAAAACCCTTTACCTGTTTCTCACAATCTGCCCATGTAGTATAAACTCCTGGTACACGGCCTTGACGAACTGCATAAAACTTCTTTGCCATACGTACCTCTTAATGATCCATTGTAAGTGATACAAATTCAGCATTTACAACAGAGGCCAAATTCTTTGGATTTACCTTCATCTGCATGCCTCGTAGACCAGCGCTTACATATACAAACTCTTGAGGCTCCATTGTGGCATCAAAATAGGTAGGAAATGATTTTTTCATCCCCACGGGAGAACATCCGCCCCGTAAGTATCCGGTAATACCTAGTAAGTCCTTAACATGAATCAGTTCTACAGACTTATTATGACTGACACGAGCCGCTTGTTTCATATCTAGCTCTTCAGCCACTGGAATACAGAATACTACAAACCCTGTTTTATCGCCCTTACCAACAAGTGTTTTAAAGACTTGTTTTTCATCGAGTCCTAAAGCTTCTACTACATGAAGGCCTGCAGCACGCTCTTCAGACCACTCATATTCGCTAATACTATAAGGTATCTTATGAGTATCTAAAATACGTAATGCATTTGTTTTCTTATGTTTCTCTTTACCCACTATAACCTCCATATACTAGCATAACAAATAAATTTAATCATACCATAATATATTTCTATCGATAAATATATTTTTCATTACTATTTATTTACGATTTTATTAATATTTTTTAGTTCAATACGCAAGGTTCCATCATCATTAGTTTTGATTTCAATGAACTCGCGATTTTTCATATACTCTACAGGAAAAGAAATTTCAATGCCCGTATCGGTTTTAATCTTATGATGTTCGCCAACCTTCGTAGCAAACTCTCGATTAACAGGTAGAGGCCTCATCATATCCGCATCAGCTAATTCTTTCTTAGCCGCCTCTTGTTGAACAGGATTGGCTTTAAATACCTCTTCCACAATGCGAACAGGATCTACTGTATCAGATACTTCTGCATTTTTCGCAATCATAGACTTTGCAATCGTCAATTCAACGACACCATCTGACTCATGGGCTTGAGCCACCTTATCTACGATAGCTTTCACCTTTTTCACCGTATCTCTAGAAGATTGGTTAGTGCCTAATTGCAATACCTTATCTGCTAAGATATAGGATACTTCACCATCAAATTCACCTTTTGGTTCAAAAATTCGAACGCTAAAATCATGCAAATTAATCGATGCAAAGGCGCGTAACTTTTGTGAAGGCATAGGCAACACAGCCTTATGAGAAACAAGTTCTGTAGCTAAACTGCCATCATCTTCACTAAATAGTTGATGAGTAAAAGCATCATGAGCTTGGCACAGAAGAATGCAGATATAAGATGCATCCGTAACAGCTTCACAAATAATCGTATCGATAACAACGGAGTCCGTCGCTTGTTTCATATAGGTAAACAAGCTTTCACCTAAATTCTTAGATAAATCTATAAACTTAAGGTCTCCATTTTTATAATCGACTAATTGTTTACCAAATGGACTTGCATCATGCAAGGTACCTGTTCTAGCACCGGGGTCTTTGAACGCCTTAACTACATGATTCGCAATATAATCATGAATAGCTTGATCGCCAACCTTTAATTCATGTTCAGAGTATACAGCTAAAGAAGACGTAAAATCGAAAATCTCTAGCGCCGCCTTATTAATCTGCATGATGCCTCCTTATAACAGTAAAAACGATTACCCTTTATTATACCACTCTTTTAGCTTTCGTTTATCAACTTTTGAGCATTC
>CADFKY010000027.1 GCA_902834965.1 Veillonellaceae bacterium | reverse complement strand
AAATTTATTTATATTTATATAGTTTAACATAAATCGATATATTTGTACAATTTATAGAAGTATAGATAAATACTGGATGAGTGCGAAGAAGATAGACTTAGAAAAATATAAATAAATTTAAAGTACGTAGAATAGCGATCATTACTTTTATATTATCTATAATGATTTGAAATGGCCTTTTTCGTATGTATACATCTTTCCATAAAATATGATATGCTTTTGGTAATTTAGCTGAGTTTTGATGATAAAGGAGAGAATATGTTTAGAAAATTCTTATTAGCCTGTATGGTGCTGGGTGCTTTTACCATACAGATACAAGCTATATCGATTAATGAGTTAAATAGTTCACCACAGTTTAAAAATGTATATCAAAAAACCGATTCCTATCAAGGTACTTATCCAAAGGATAGGCTAATAAACTATTTAAACACTTACTCTGTTGAAGCACTAGAATACGCAGCGCCACATTATAAATTAAAAGGTACTTTTTATACCGTTTATACATATACTCGTGGTACGTTTATTACTGAATATGAAGTAACGGCCACATATAATACTAATTATTCACTAGGTTCTTTAATTCACGCCAGTCAAATAGTACAGCCATCCCCATCTATGTATGCGGTTATAAAGGCAGCACAAGATGATTCTGGCATACAAATTGACTTACGAGAGGTGAAGCGATTTAATGGGGATGGTACTGAGGTTAATAGTACAGTTCCTTTAGTGCACCAATTACGACCTTTAGATCGTAGTCGTTCCGATCAAGATCTCTTTGCTATAGCAGATGCCATGTTTGTCGTTGCATATCAGCAGCATTTTGATGATATTGTGGTGAAATGAGGTGCCTTATGAAACGTTTCTTATTTTTTATGGCACTACTATGTATTTTGTGTATTTCTTTTAATTCTGTAAAAGCTGTTTCTAATGCTGAGCTACAAGATACAAGTCGTTTTGAACACATCATTTCTAAAGGTGACACAGGTGGTGGAGATGGTAAATATATTGAGTTGAGTACACTTAAAGATGTATCTACAAGCGGTAGTACAAAAAGTGTAGAGGCTAAAATCTATGTTGTTTTGCCTTCGTCAGATTTGGTTCGAGAATATACAATTCATTATGACTATAATCTAAATTATTCCTTCGCTCATTTAGTGGCAAAAGTTCCAGAATTTAAACAACAATTTCCTGATTTCCATTTAGGTGAAATATGGAATATAAAAATGGATAATTCTGGTATTGTCGGTACTGTTAAGGCTCAACAGGATTATACCCTTAATGGTGAAAGTAAACCTACACAACCAGGTTATAAAGGGTATGAGCATGTTACATTTTTAACGCCTACAGACTTTGATTTTGAAAGCTATCACGTTGCAAACCGAGTTTTTAAGAAAGTATTTGGCATATTTTATGATGATGTAAGTCGATAGTTTACATAAGAAAAGGACTAGAACATTTTGTTCTAGTCCTTTTGCTATATGTACTTATTTAGCCTATGTACGTTTTTGCTATATGTACTAGTATTATACTAGCTTTCACAATTATTTTTTAAGGCTTGGTTTTACAAGTGCCAAGATGAAGCAAGCCACAACGGAACCGATTGCGATGGATGCAAGGTAAAGAAGTGGGTTACCGATTGTAGGTACTACGAAGATACCGCCGTGTGGAGCGCGTAGTGTACATTCGAAGAACATGGACAACGCACCAGCTGTACCAGCACCGATGATGCAAGCTGGCAATACGCGAACTGGATCAGCCGCTGCAAATGGGATAGCACCTTCTGTGATGAAGGAAAGGCCCATGATGTAGTTTGTAATACCAGATTTGCGTTCAGCCTCTGTGAAGCGGCTAGGGAAGAATGTAGTACAAAGAGCGATTGCCAATGGAGGAACCATACCACCTGCCATTACAGCCGCCATGATACCGTATTCACCAGTAGCAAGTGCGCCAGTACCGATAACATAAGCAGCTTTATTTACAGGACCGCCCATATCAACGGACATCATAGCACCAAAGATGAGACCCAACAATACGCGGCTAGTCGTACCCATAGATTGTAAGGAGTCCATTAACCAGTGGTTAAGTGCAGATACAGGAGGGTTGATTACGAAGGTTATAGCTAAACCTATGAACAATACGCCTAGTACAGGGTAGAAGAGGACTGGTTTTGTACCTTCTAAAGCTTGAGGCAAACCAGATACTAACTTCTTAACTAATAATACTAAATAACCTGCTGCAAAGCCGGCAATCAATGCGCCAAGGAAACCGGAGCCGCCTTGGTTGGCCAATAAGCCACCAACGAAACCAGCTACAAGACCTGGGCGGTCAGCAATACTCATAGCGATGTAACCAGCTAATACTGGCAACATGAAGCCAAAGGAAGCACCACCAATTTGCATTAAGAATGCAGAAAGAGGATTGCCGGAGCCAAAGTTCTTAGGATTCACAGGATCTAATGTGTCGAATAGGAAAGCAAGGGCAATCAAGATACCGCCACCAATAACGAATGGCAACATGTGGGATACGCCGTTCATCAAGTGTTTGTAGATTTGACGACCTACGCTGTCAGATGCGCTAGCAGCAGTTTCAGCAGCTTCGCGGTCTGCTGCAGATGCTTGGTATACAGCTGCTGTACCGGCCATAGCTTCTGTTAAAAGCTCTTCTGCTTTATTGATGCCGTTCGCAACTTTCGTTTGAATCATAGGTTTGCCATTGAAGCGCGCCATTTCTACTTGGCGGTCAGAAGCGACGATGATGCATTTAGCATGAGCGATTTCTTCAGCTGTAAGAGCATCTTTAACGCCAGAAGCACCATTTTTCTCAACCTTTAAGGAAATACCCATTTCTTTGGCTTTTCGTTCTAAAGATTCTGCAGCCATGTAGGTATGAGCAATACCAGTAGGGCAACCAGTTACAGCCAATACATCGTAATGTGGGTTGTCTACAGTGACTTTTTCAACTGCTGCAGCCGTTCCAGCTGCTACAGCTGCTGTGCTAGCGTCACCTACTTCAGCTTCCTCTGCTTGCGGTTCTGCCTTTTTGATGAAACCTTCAACGGATGGATCAAAGTTACCTTGCTCTTTAGCTGTTACGAGTTCCAAGAAACGCTCTACAGTTGGTGCAGCGATGAGGGCTTCTTTGAAATCAGGGTCGATAACCATCATAGCTAATTGACTCAATACCTCTACATGAGTGTCAGCTGCGCCTTCTGGAGCTGCGATCATGAAGAATAAACGAGACGGTTGACCGTCGAGTGCTTCGAAGTCTACGCCGTGAGGCACAACCATAGCTGCAAGCCCTGCTTCTCTTACGCCTGCGGATTTAGCATGCGGTGTAGCGATGCCGTCACCAAGGCCAGTAGATCCAGATTCTTCACGAGCGAACACTGCTGCTAAGTACTCACCTTTATCGATGAGGTTGCCGCCTTTTTCCATTAACTCGCCTAAGGTATAAATAGCGTCAGCCTTTGTAACAGGGTCTGCATTTAGCAGGACGGATTGAGGTTTTAATAAATCAGTGATTTGCATATGTGTACTCCTTGATGCAAATAAAATGTAAAACTAGTTAACTCGTACTTGTGAAAGCAATGCTTCTACTTCTGCCAGTGTAGCAAGGTTTTCAGAGTAAGCGGAGGCAGAGCCACTGGAGATACCCCAGTACAGTGCCTCTTGTAGGTCGCCTGTCTTTTCAAAGCCTGTAATAAAGCCTGCTACCATGGAATCACCAGCGCCTACAGAATTTACGAGTGTCCCCTTAGGGGCCGGGCTCGTATATACAGTGCCATCAGCTGCGACCAAGATAGCTCCATCACCAGCCATAGAGATAAGCACATGCTGTGCGCCTTTCTCTTGTAATACTTTAGCCGCTTCTACCAGGTCCTCCTTTGTAGAAAGGGGGCGACCAAAGATTTCGCTAAGTTCATGATTGTTAGGTTTAATCAAGAACGGTTTATATGGCAATACTCGTGTAAGTAAATCCTTTGTAGCATCTACGACGATGCGAATGTTTTTATGCTGCAAGCGCTCCATAATGAGCTCGTACATATCGCTAGGTAAGCTAGAAGGAATACTGCCTGCAAGGATTAGTGTATCCTTATCTGTCAATGCATCGAGCTGTTTGTAGAGGGCTTCTAATTCGTCACCTGCGATAATTGGGCCACGGCCGTTGATCTCTGTTTCCTCATCAGAGGCTTTCACCTTAACATTGATGCGGGTTAATCCTTCGCGGAGGCGAATGAAATCTTCTTTTACGCCGAAGCTATTGAGTTGCGTAACGATTTCCTCACCTGTAAAGCCGGCGATGAAACCGAGTGCCGTTGTATCCATGCCCAAGTTGTTAAGAACGATAGATACGTTGATACCCTTGCCGCCACCAAGAACGTATTCTTGAGTTGTACGATTAATAGTGCCCGTCTTGAGGTGGTCAAGACGTACGATATAATCGAGGGCTGGGTTAAAGGTAATGGTGTAAATCATACAAATTCCCCTTGATAAGATAAATTAATTAGCCTGCGATTGGCAAATCTTGTAATTAGCCTCTGATTGGCTAATCCTGTAATTAGCGCATGATTGGCTAATCTTGTAATTAGCGTATGATTGGTTGATCTTGCTTCCGTAATCGTAACCAATACATGATTGGTAGGAGATATAGGAAGAAGGCGAATGGCACATAGCCTGCTATGCTCGTACCCATCATAACTACAGGTACGTAAGCAGCAATGTTCCATGGTAGTAAGGGGGCAATGACGATGCCACTGTTTTCAAAGTCGAGCATCACATCTTCATCTTGAATACCCCGTTGAGCGTAGGTAATACGCATAATAGAATGTGTCATTACAACCGCAATAGCTTGGCTACAGCCAACAGCGCCGGTTAAGAGTGCGAGACCTACATTGGCAGCAAATACATCGCTCCGCGTTTTAGCTCGCTCTAATAGTTGTCTAACATCATTCCAGAAGCCAACCCCTTCGAGCATACCAGAAATGGCAGTGGCCATAAAGATGGATAATGTAGGGATGAACATAGTTTGCAATCCACCGCCGTGAATAATATCTGCTAGAGGATTATAATGTGGTAGTTCAAAGCCCGTTAAGGTATACCAGCCTAAATCGGAAAGGGTAGCCCCTTGATTAGTATAAGCCAGAATGGCTGCGGCTAATGCGCTGACGCCGATAGGCCAACGGATAGATACTTTCAAAGGCAATAAACCGATGACGATAATTACTGGAATCCACAATGTCCAATCAATATTGAAGATAAAATGGATTGTATCGGATAACAAACTATTTTCATAGTTTAGAGGGAACCACTGGGACAGTATTAGGTAGAGCACTGTAGAAATAACAAGTGCAGGTAGTCCCGCTTTAAACATAAGTGGTATATTACTAGAAACCTTAGTATGTGTTAAGGCTGCTACCAGTGATGCGCTAGATGATAATGGGCCGTTGCGATCACCAAAGTATGCACCGGCTATAATGGCACCAGCTACGATATTCTCTGGAATATTACCGGCTCTTGCCATCGTGATGAGTACAATACCTATGGTGCCTACAGTACCGAGAGCTGTACCTAATAGCATGCTAACAATGGCTGTTAATAAGAAGGCACAAGCAATAAAGAGGGACGGATCAATCAAGTCGATGCCGGTGGCGATAATCATAGGGATGATGCCCGCTGCTTGCCACATGGCAATAAGCCAACCGATAAGCAAGAATATTTGCATTACCACAATGGAGGTTTTAGCACCTGTCCATGATAGGTTTAGCAGTTCTTTTGGTTGGTATCCTTTGCGATAGAATACATAGGCCATGATGCACCATACCACTATCAAGGCGTAACCAATAGCAATACCGTTAGCTACGGCGATGATAATGACGAGGATAGATATGAGTAAACCTATGAGCGACTCTGTATTTTTCGGCATTAGAGAACGGCCTTGTTGATACTTTAGAAACACATTTAATATGAGTTGTAACCACTTCATCTTAATCGATAGGAAGTTCTGTTTCGAAGACTTCCTCAGCCGGGCCAGTCATGAGCACCGTGCCATCCTCCAAGTATGAAATATGTAATGTTCCTAAATAAAGCTCTACATCGACTTCCCGACCGGTTAAGCCTTTTTCAAAGGACATAACGGCAGAGGCACAAGAGCCTGTACCACATGCCAGTGTAGCACCTGCACCGCGTTCCCATGTGCGAACCTTGATGTGCTTATCATTTACTACCTCAATGTAGTTAACATTTGTATTGGATGGGAATGCATCGTGTTTTTCAATGATAGGACCTTGTGTCGTTACAGGCGCCTTTGTAATGTCATTGATATACACCTCTGTATGAGGCACGCCGAGCAATACGGAGCTGACCGTTGCGGTTTCGCCGTTTACATTGAGGTCTACGTCGATAACCTTATCCATATTTACATCCATAGGAATGTCGTGGGATTTAAAGAATGGTTTCCCCATGTCTACTGTAACTTGTGTTACGATGCCATTTTCGATGGTCAAGGTAGGTTTCATTACACCGGCCAAGGTTTCAATGGTAAAAGTCTCTTTCGTAGTTTCACCGTGTTCGTAAGCGTATTTGGCAAAGCAACGGATTGCATTGCCGCACATTTCTGCTTCACTACCATCGGAGTTGATGATGCGCATGCGCACATCACAGGTTTTTGAAGGAACTAGGATGGCAAGACCGTCAGCGCCAATACCTGTGCGGCGATCGCAAAGACGAATAGCGAGATCTGTGTAATCTTTTTCAGTCCCTTTTGGGTCAGCAAAGAGGATAAAATCATTGCCGAGACCATGCATTTTAGTTAATTTCATAAAGTCTCCTATCAATAAGTAAGACTTTCACCATAAAGCCCGTGAAAGTCTCAGATGTATATAATTATATATTCTATATTATAACATAAATGGCACTTGGTTATGAGAAAAAATCTTATAAAATTATGGCGAAATAGAGGAAAACGTAACCTACTTTTAGTGCCTAGCTAAATTGATTGATGCGTCATAAATAACCCATATGGGATGGCGTTTAAGACGGATAGATATTGTCTAATTACTTTATTGTTTAACGGAGAAATGATAAAATAGAAAGTAATGTAGTTTATCGTAATAGAAAGAGGAACACATATGCGAATTCAAGGGATTTCTGGATCTCGTGGCGTTGCAGTAGGCAATGTATATAGATATATTCAAGAGGAAATTGTCATTCCTGATTACACCGTGGCTGAGGACAAGGTAGAAGCGGAAATTGGTAAGTTCGCTTCTGCTATGGCAGCTACCTTAAAGCAGTTGGATACAATTCGTCAAAAGGCGTTGAAAGACATGGGTCCTGAAGAGGCGGCTATTTTCGAAGCGCATATGCAAATCGCGCAAGACCCATCCTTGTCTGATGGTATTAAATCCCTCGTTGAGTCTAGCCATACTAATGTGGTAGCGGCTACAGCTCAAACCATTGAAACCTTTGCTAACATCTTCCTCGGTATGGACGATCCATATATGCGCGAACGCGGTGCAGATATCAAAGATATTGGTGATCGTTTGATGCGCAATATGTTAGGCATGAACCCTCGTGGTTTATCCCATATTTCTGGGGAGGTTATCTTGGTGGCTCATGATTTGGCACCATCTGATACAGCTTCTCTTGATAAAAATGTAGTAAAAGGCATCGTGACAGCGGCTGGTGGTCCTACATCTCATGCAGCTATCATGGCGCGGACTTTGGAAATTCCTGCCGTTATGGGCGTTGGTGATATTGAAGGCTTCGTAGATGGCGAGAAAGCAGTTGTACTTGGTACAGATGGTATTGTGGAAACAAATCCATCTGATGCGGATTGGACTGAATATACCAATCAAGCGGCTGCATACCAAGAGGAATTGAAACGCTTGCGCGAATCTGCCAATCTTGAAGCTAAGACAACTGATGGTCATCATGTAGAACTATTTGGTAACATCGGTAAGTCGAAAGATGCTAAACACGCTCTTACAATGGGCGCACAAGGCATCGGCTTATATCGTACAGAATTCTTGTACATGGAAAACGATGAATTACCAACAGAAGATGTACAGTTTGAAGAATATAAAAAGGTTGCAGAAGATATGCAGGGCCAACCTGTTATTATCCGTACCATGGATATCGGTGGCGATAAAGAATTAAAATGCCTTGATTTGCCAAGTGAAATGAATCCATTCCTCGGTTATCGTGCAATTCGTATTTCCTTGAATCGCCCAGATATCTTCAAAGTACAATTACGTGCGTTATTGCGTGCTAGTTCCTTTGGCGATATTCACATCATGTACCCTATGATTGCTTCCGTAGAAGAAGTGAAACAAGCGAATGCTATGCTCGAAGAATGTAAGGCTGAACTTACAGCAGAAGGCAAAGAATTCAACAAGGATATCAAGGTTGGTATTATGATCGAAGTGCCTGCAGCGGCTGTTATTTCTCCAATTTTAGCTAAATACGTAGACTTCTTCAGTATCGGTACAAATGATTTATGCCAATACACTTTGGCGGTAGACCGTATGAACGAGTCTATTGGTTCTCTATATCAACCATTGCATCCAGGTGTATTACGTCTTATCAAACATGTTATCGATGCGAGCCATGAACAAGGTAAATTTACAGGCATGTGTGGTGAACTCGCTAGTGACCCTGTAGCTACAATGATTTTATTAGGCCTTGGCCTTGATGAATTCTCCATGACAGCATCCTCTATACCACTTATTAAGAAAATCTTGCGTTCCGTTTCTAAAGCAGAATGTGAAGAGGTGGCTAATAAAGCGCTTGCTATGGATACAGCTGAAGAAATTACAGAATATGCTAAATCTGTACTAGCCGAAAAAGGCTTACTATAATTCTGTATAGAGTAAAGATAAACGTTAAGCGAATCAGTACATAGTAAATAACTTTTAATATACTTGAATTGAAATGCTTGAAATTGATACAATATATCTATTAGAACGTATGAGATAGGTACTACCTATCGAGATAGAAAGAGGTTATCATGAAAGAATTAACAGTAGAAATTACTAACGAATCTGGTTTACATGCTCGTCCTGCTACAGCTTTCACACAATTGGCTGCTAAATACGCTTCCAAAGTGACAATCGCTGCTAATGGCAAAACAGCTGATGCTAAATCCATCTTAACTGTATTGACTTTGGGCGCTACAAAAGGTACATCCGTTACTTTAACAGCTGACGGTGTTGACGAAGATGACGCACTCGCTGCATTGAGCGAATTCTTAACAACTAACCACGACTAATACTTTGTGGTAATATAAAGGACTCTACGAATGTAGAGTCCTTTTTTCTTGAGCTATATATGATGGATGCTTTAATCAGATTTGATTTTTATTTGCTTTTTCGTGAGATCTTCGAGATTTAGTAGAGCCTTGTTTTTGGTAAAAAAAGAAGAGGCCTCTTAGCCTCTTCTTTATTTTCCCATGTTTGCAAAACGCTCTACAGCTTTTGTAAAGTCGCTAATGGTTTTTTCTACGTCACCGTGTTCGATGCCATCTCGTACGCAGTGGTTGATATGTCCTTCAAGGACTACTTGACCTACTTTATGTAGTGCAGATTTAGCTGCATTAATTTGGCTCAACACATCTTCGCATGGAATGTCTTCTTCAATCATTCGATCAATAGCTTGCACTTGACCAAGAATTTTACGCAATCGACGATGTAGATTTTCTGAATCCATACACTGTTTCATATTACTCCTCCAATGGGCATGTTTTATCATCTTTACTATTATACTCTATGTAAAGTTTATAATACAACTTAATAAGTATACCTAATATGCATAAAATCTACATATATAGATATACGTTTGGTTGTAAATATTAAAACTTTCTCTTTTATATTATTATAATTCTTTTTATAGCCGCTATATAGCAAGGTTTATCCATATCTTCTTCTTGATTGATGTGATACAATACATTTAATACACATTATAGTAGTATATGTATATAAGGCGTTGTAGACACTGTTAGTTAATAACTGTATGTATACTATGGTCCTTTATGAAATAGGTGAAAGCAATGAAAGTGTTTCGCTACCTTCGAAATCTAGTGGTGTTCGTGGTGGTCATCATATTGGCCGTGTTTATATATGACGGATACCATAGCTTTCAAGGTACAGATCGTGAAAGTAAGGCTCACACAACTGTTGAAAAACGCATAGAACAAAGTGAAGATACCCTCAGCCGTACGGATCGTATCATACGAATATTTACATTTAAAGAAAAGGTAGAGGCGGCCCTTAATCAACGTGTTTCTAAAGAACATTGGGTGAAGGGTGATGTCATTCCAGAATATACAAAGAATGCACTTATCGCTATTGAGGATAAGCGGTACTATAAACATGGAGCTATTGATGTGCTCGGTATTATTCGCGCCTTTTATACCAATACTATAGCCGGTGAAACGGTAGAGGGTGGTAGTACTATTACACAACAAGTAGTAAAAAATCTCTTCCTTTCATCAAAACGCATCATGAGTCGTAAGGTGGAGGAAGCAATTCTTGCTAGTGAAATGGAACATTACTACTCGAAAGAAGAAATCCTCACCATGTATTTAAATACTGTATATTATGGTCATAATTACTACGGTATTTACGAAGCTGCTCATGGCTACTTTGGAACAAGTCCAAGCCGATTGACACTAGGCCAAAGTGCTATGTTGGCAGCCTTGCCTAATGCACCGTCATACTTGGATCCCTATACGAACTATAAAGGAGCTAAGGCTAGACAAAAACTGGTGCTTGAACAAATGGTAGACCAAGGCATGATTACACAAGCGGAAGCGGACTATGCATACCAACAGGACTTGGAACTTGTGGATGAATAATTTAATAACAATACTAAAGTCTCTGTTGGCTGATTACTATTGGCTAACAGGGATTTTTTGTAAAGATGGTTACGTTACGAAATATATTACTAAATTGAATAAAAATAATACTTGCATTTATAATTATGCAGGTGTATACTATTTTTTGTCAGAAAGAGGGAATGACCGGTGCGCTAGATGCCACGGTGCTTTCACAATTATCTGATATAATATTGATTATATGAGTTTAAATACATAGTAAGTTTTTTATGAGGTGTTATCATGGGTAAAGCAAATAAAGTAGTACTCGCATATTCTGGTGGTTTGGACACATCTGTTATCATTCCTTGGTTAAAAGAAAATTATGGCGCTGAAGTTATCGCCGTATGCGTAGACTTGGGCCAACCTGAGGATTATGATGCAGTTGAGAAAAAAGCAATCAAATCTGGTGCTTCTAAAGCGTACATCGTTGATGCTAAAGAAGAGTTCGTAAAAGATTATGTATGGCCAACAGTAAAAGCTGGTGCAGTTTATGAAGGTAAATATTTATTAGGTACATCCTTTGCTAGACCTTTAATCGGTAAAATCCTTGTAGATATTGCTAAAAAAGAAGGCGCTGATGCTATCGCTCACGGTGCGACTGGTAAAGGTAATGACCAAGTTCGTTTCGAACTTGCTATCAAAGCATTGGCTCCTAATATGAAAATCATCGCTCCTTGGAGAGAATGGGATTTGAAATCCAGAACAGACTGCATGGAATATGCAGCTAAACATGATATTCCAGTTGTAGCTACGAAATCCCATCCATATTCCATGGACCAAAACGTATGGCATTTGTCCCATGAAGGCGGCGATCTTGAAAATCCAG
>CADFKY010000026.1 GCA_902834965.1 Veillonellaceae bacterium | reverse complement strand
ATGGCGTTGTACGTACATTAGATGAAGATATTATATTAGAGAAAAATAAAAAACATTCCATCGATATCGTCGTAGACCGTCTCGTTGTAAAAGAAGGTATTGAATCTCGCTTAGCAGACTCTATGGAGACCGCATCAAAATGGGCAGAAGGCATTGTAGTTATCCAAGAGGTGGATGGACCTGAACACATGTATAGCCAACACTTTGCATGTCCAGATTGCCATATTTCCTTACCGAAAATTGAGCCACGTATGTTCTCCTTTAACAGTCCATTTGGTGCCTGCCCAGCTTGTTTGGGTATTGGATCTACCATGGAAGTAGACGAAGAGCGCGTTATTCCAGATGGATCTATTACCTTTGCCGATGGTTGTGTACAAGCGTTGAGTTCTAACCCTAATGCGTGGTTTATGCGCCAAGTAGAAGGTCTATTAAAAGCTAATGGATACTCTTTAGATTCTACCTATGATGAATTGCCAAAAGCATTACAGAAAAAAGTAATGTATGGCACTACAGATAAGGTGGCTTTCACGTACGAAAATATGCGCGGTGAAGTGAAGGAATTCTTTACTGAGTACGAAGGTATTTTACCGATGGTAAAACGCCGTCATAGTGAAGCTTCTACAGATTCTATGCGTGAAGAGTTTGAAAAATTTATGTCCATTAAGCCTTGTACTACATGCCATGGAGCTCGTCTTAAACCTGAAGTATTAGCAATTACCGTAGGGGATAAGAATATCAATGAAGTAACCCAATTGACCATTAAAGAAGCTCTCGATTTCTTTGGTAAGTTACAGTTAACAGAGCGGGAACAAGTGATTGGGGCTCAAATTTTGAAGGAAATCAATGCTCGTCTTGGATTCCTCAATAATGTAGGCCTTGATTACCTTACTATGAACCGTAGTGCAGGTACTTTGTCTGGTGGTGAAGCGCAACGTATTCGTCTTGCTACGCAAATCGGCTCTGGTTTGGTAGGTGTATTGTACATCCTAGACGAACCGTCCATAGGGCTACATCAACGAGATAATGATCGACTCATCGATACCTTAAAAGGGTTACGGGACTTAGGAAATACCTTACTCGTTGTAGAACACGACGAAGATACGATGCGTGCAGCGGACTATCTCGTAGATATCGGTCCAGGTGCTGGTGAACATGGTGGTCAAATCATTGCAGCTGGTACAGTAGACGAAGTGATGAAGGTAAAAGACTCTATTACTGGTCAATATTTGAGCGGCCGTAAATTTATCGCCCTTCCGGAACAACGCCGTAAACCAGGTAAGAACTGCATTGAAATTCGTGGTGCGAAGGAAAACAATTTACAAAATGTAAATGTAAAATTCCCTATTGGCTTATTCAATGTTGTTACTGGTGTCAGCGGTTCTGGTAAGTCTACCTTGATTAATGAAATTCTCTACAAAGGTTTAGCTAATCAATTATATCGCTCTAACCACAAAGTAGGAGCTCATAAAGAAATCCGTGGTCTTGAACATATCGATAAAATTATTAATATCGACCAAAGTCCGATTGGCCGTACACCGCGCTCTAATCCAGCTACCTATACAGGTGTATTCGATGCTATTCGCGAGCTCTATAGTCAAACACCGGAAGCAAAGATGCGCGGCTACAAACAAGGGCGCTTTAGCTTTAACGTAAAAGGTGGCCGCTGTGAAGCTTGTCGTGGTGACGGTATTATTAAAATTGAAATGCACTTCTTACCAGATGTGTACGTACCTTGTGAGGTTTGTAAGGGAGCCCGTTATAACCGAGAAACCTTAGAGGTTAAATACAAAGGCAAATCTATTGCAGATGTACTAGATATGACGGTAGACGATGCGGTTGAGTTCTTCAGCGCCATTCCGAAGATCAATCGTAAAATGGTTACCTTACAAGAGGTAGGTCTTGGCTATATTCATTTAGGCCAAGCCGCAACAACCTTATCTGGTGGTGAAGCACAACGGGTTAAATTAGCTACTGAATTAGCTCGTCGCAGCACAGGTAAAACATTGTATATCCTAGATGAACCTACTACAGGTCTTCACGCCGAAGATATTCGCAAGTTATTACACGTATTGCAACAACTCGTAGAGGGTGGTGATACCGTTGTGGTTATCGAGCATAATTTAGATGTCATTAAGATGGCAGACCACATCATAGACCTTGGTCCTGAAGGCGGTAATCGCGGTGGTACCATTGTAGCAACAGGTACACCAGAGCAAATCGCCAAGGTAAAAGAAAGCTATACCGGTAAATTCTTAGGCCCTGTATTAGAACAGACTAAGAAATTTATGAAAGCAGCTCAAAAGAAGAAATAGTAGTGAGTACAAAGCTTAAAAATCTACGAGGAAAGGAGGACATATGCCATCTGAAGAATTACTAGAGAAGGTCAGTCATTTGCCGACCACACCAGGCGTGTATTTATGGCGTGATCAATATAACCGCATTATCTATGTAGGTAAGGCTATTAACTTACGTAATCGCGTGCGGTCTTATGTGCGTAATGATGCCAATAGAGCACCTAAGGTTACAGCTATGATGAAGCGTGCCGTCGATGTAGAGATTATCCAAACAAAGACAGAGATGGAAGCTCTCATATTAGAGAATACGCTTATTAAGGAGCACGAGCCTAAGTACAATATTAGGCTTCGTGATGATAAGACCTATCCGTATGTGAAAATCTCTGTTCAAGAGGACTATCCTCGCGTATATATGACACGTCGCCTTGAACGTGATGGGGCTAAGTACTTTGGTCCTTTCACAGATGTTACATCGGTTCATGTGGTGTTGAAATTGATACGTCAATATTACCCACTGCGCACATGTAAGTCTATGAAGGTAGAGCGGCCATGTTTGCAATACCATATGCATTATTGTGAAGCGCCGTGCTTTAACAAAATATCTATACCGGACTATCGGAAGTACATCGATGAAATCATAGAGCTCTTTGAAGGAAAGCCTATACCATTGTTGAAGGAAATCAAAGAGAAGATGGAACTAGCTGCAGAAGACTTACGATTTGAAGATGCAGCACGGTATCGAGATCAGTTGAGCAGCATTGAAAAAATACAAGAAAAGCAACGTATGGTGACGCAGCGTGGTGACTTAGACGTGTTAGGTATTGCAGTGGATACCTCGATGGCTTGTGTACAGTTATTATTCATCCGTGGTGGCCGACTATTAGGCCGTGAGAACTACTTTGTACAACACGATGGAGATACTCAAGAAACTATCATGACGGACTTTATCAAGCAATACTATGGAGATACAAACTTCATTCCAAAGGAATTATTATTACCTATGGATAGCACCGATAGAGATTTGTTAAAGGAATGGTTTACACAGCTTAAAGGCCAAAATGTAGACGTATCTGTGCCACAGCGTGGTTATAAGATGGACATGATTAAGATGGCTCATGAGAATGCAGAAACCTTCCTAGAAGAGCGTCGTCGTCAGTGGCAACACCAAATTGATAAGACTGGTGGGGCTGTTAAAAAACTAGCTGAAGTCCTAGACTTGCCGCGATTACCAGAGCGTATGGAATGCTTTGATATTTCCCATACACAAGGGGCCGAAACGGTGGCATCTATGGTTGTCTTTGAAGGTGGTAAGCCTGCGAAGAAGGAGTATCGTCGTTTTAAATTGAAAACTACGCAAGGTAAACCTGATGACTTTAAGTCTATGGCTGAAATTATGGAACGACGCTATGGTAATGAAACAGATTGGCCTATGCCTGATCTGATTATTATCGATGGTGGTAAAGGACAGCTCAACGCAGCGTTGCCGTTAATACGTGCCGTAGGTGTTACAGATGTGCCTGTTATCTCTTTGGCTAAACGCATTGAAGAGGTTTTTGTAGAAGGACAATCTGAAAGTATCATCTTAAGCCATCACACACCAGAGCTTCAATTGCTTCAACAAATACGTGATGAAGCCCATCGCTTTGCCATTACGTACCATCGTAAATTGCGGGGAAAACGTAATTTGGAATCTATTTTAGATCATATAGAAGGAATTGGCCCTAAACGCCGCAAAGCCTTGTGGGCACATTTTAATAGTTTAGAGGCTATGAAAGAGGCATCCATTGATGAACTTTCAAAGGTGGACTCTATGAACTATAAAACGGCAGAAGCATTATATAATTTCTTCCGCATGTCTAAGGTGGAAAAACAAGATATGTTGAAATAAAAAAGAGCATCTTATGTAAGATGCTCTTTTACTGTATAAGAATGTTATTTATTTTTATTGACGCTGAATGTACCAAGTACGCCAGGTGAATAATATACCCGCTACTAGTACACTAGAGAGTAAGCCAATCCATACGCCAAATGGTCCATAATTAGGATTTTTGGCGAGAATATAGGCCGTAGGGAAGCATACGCCCCAATAGGAAACGAGGGAAATGTAAAGAACTACTTTTACATCCTTATAAGCCCTCAATATACCTTGCAATGGGGTACCTATGGCATCGATAGCAGAGAAGAATACACCGTATCCAAGGAAGCTGTAGATAAGCTTGTATACTTCATCATCATTTGTAAAGAGATCTGCAATAGCATCCATATTAGTAAACGTAAATGTACAAATCATGATAGCCAATACAATGGCTAAGATGCGAGAAATATAAGAGTACTGGATAGCTTCTTGTTTACGACCTGCCCCAAGTTCATATGCAACTGCAATGGTAGAGGCCATAGCGATACTAAGAGGTAAACAGTAGAATACATTGGTAAAGGAAATAACAGATTGATGAGCAGCTACGACGGCGGATCCAAAGTGAACCATCAAGAGGCCAGCAATACTAAAGATACTAGCTTCTAAGAAGATGGAAAAGCCAATAGGAATACCTATATGTAGCTGTTCGCGAATGTAGTGAAAACTTGGTTTACTGAAGTCTTTAAAGATACGATATCCCTTTAACTTCGGATGTAATAGTAATACTAAGCTGAAGAGAATAAAGTTAGTCCAGCAAGCACCTGCTATACCATAGCCAGCACCGACACCACCGATTTCAGGAAATCCGAAATGGCCAAAGATGAGCGAGTAGTTCAAGAATACGTTCACAATAAAGCTTGTAAATACGATGGCCATAGAATAATGTGTTAATCCATGACTGTCGACTGTATTGCGTAATGTATTAACCCAAAGTAGAGGGAAGAGACCTATGGCAAAGGCTTTCAGATAATTAATACATACCTCGGCTGCTGCCGGCTCAAGATTAAGGGCTGTTAGTAGTGGACGTAAGCCAAAGAGTCCAATCATTAAAATAATGAATGCTAAGCCCGTACCTATATATAGGCCTTGGTAGAATATCGTTGCAATATCATCCGTTTTCTTAGCACCTAATAATTGAGAAATAATCGGTGTAATACCTAATAATGTTCCCTGTGCAAAGATATAGAACAGGAGCCATAAATTATACCCCGTAGCAACCCCTGCTAAATCTATCGTACTATATTGTCCCGTTAAAAAGATGGCTATAAATGTACCACCGATAAGGGAAAATTGCGTTATGCACATAGGAGTAAATAGTTTAATGAACAACCATAACTTTTGTATAATAGAATATGTTTGATACATACTTACCTCCCTTAGTAATGATAATTATACGATACCATAAAGTAGCTTAATTTAATAGATAAATTCCTTAGGAATTGGGAATTAAATGTATATTATTTCGCATATTATGACTAAGGTTTTAATGTATTATAAAACCTCTAGTTGTAGAGTTATATTTCTCTAATTACGATAAATGGAGTATGCTAAAAATGAATATATATTTTGTAAATTGAATTTTACACCACTGAACTATATCGATTATAATATATATACTATAGTTATATTCTAAGGAGGATACATTGGACATCTTATCTATTCAAGGTTTATTGGCGATGCTTCAGATCATCATTATCGATATCTTACTCGCTGGCGACAATGCCATTGTAATTGGTATGGCGGCTCGTAATTTACCGGCTCATTTGCAAAAGAAAGCAATTTTCTGGGGCACAGCGGGGGCCATTATTTTACGCCTTGTTATGGCATTCCTATTTGTAGAGGCGTTGAACAATATTCCTGCTCTTCGTCTAGTAGGTGGTATCCTTCTGTTATGGATCGGTTATAAACTCGTTGCCGATGATGAAAGCGAGCATAATATCGAAGCTAAGGATAACTTGCGTGCTGCTATTACAACTATTGTTATTGCAGATGGTATCATGGGCATCGATAATGTTATCGGTGTAGTTGGTGCTGCAGGCGGCCATATGACAATGGTAGCTATTGGTATGTTGATTACTGTACCAATTATCATTTATGGTAGTACTTTGTTTGTGAAAGTTATCGAACGTTTTCCAATTATCCTATACGCTGGCGGTGGTATCCTTGGATGGGTAGGTGCTGGCATGGCAGTAGAGGATACATTGATTGCTCATAGTGTAGAACCATATGCATTGTATATTAAAATCGCTGCAGTGATTCTCGTAGTAGGTGCATCTTTGTTAGCCAAAAAACTTAAGAAATAACACAATATATCTCTTCTCCTAGTCATAGGAGGAGAGATTTTTTTTATGTAAACTATTAGCCCTCTTATAGATGAGAAAATAGAAGATTTATGGTATAGTTAAGGGATAGTTATTGAATTAGTAGACTGAATTGAGGTACGTACAGAATGGAATTTTTAGAAGTTGCCACGTGGGTAACCATTGGTAAGATTATTTTGATTGATATTTTATTAGCTGGCGATAATGCTGTAGTAATTGGTATGGCAGCAGGTAAGCTAGCTCCAGAACTACAAAAGAAAGCTGTTATTTGGGGTACAGTAGGTGCCATTGTCATGCGCCTTGTATTTGCTACTCTTTTAGTAGAGGCTCTTACCTTAATTCCTCTTATTCATTTAGGCGGTGGCCTAGTACTCGTGTGGATTGCAATCCAACTATTAAAAGGTGGAGATGAAGATGCCCATATCGAAGCTAAGAATTCCTTAATGGGTGCCATTTGGACGATTATTGTAGCCGATGCCATGATGAGTATCGATAATGTAATCGGTGTAGTAGGTGCTGCTAAAGGTCACTTAGAGCTTGTTATTGCAGGTATGTTAATTACTGTTCCAATTATCGTATTCTGCTCCACATTATTTGCTCGTATCATCAATAAATTCCCTGCTATCCTTTGGGCCGGCGGTGCGCTACTCGGTTGGGTTGCTGGTGAAATGATCGTGGAAGATCCACTTCTTATGCCATATATTCAAGGTGAAGAATTACTCGTGAAATTTGGTACTGTATTCTTCGTACTCATTGTGACTGGTATGATTAAAATTTGGAAGAAAAGAGACGCGTAATGAACGGTACAAATCGTACATCTCGTAAGAAGAAATCTAAACAACAACATAGAAGTGGTAATCGTGCGAATCAAGGTCAATCACTTACTACTGTATTGTCTAAAAAACAACAGGCTATACTAAATGCACCTGTTAAATTAGGTGATGAAGTTTTAGTAACCATTCACGGTATTGGTAGCAGTGGTGAAGGGGTAGGCCGTGTAGATGATTTTACAGTTTTTGTTCCTTTTGCTTTGCCAGGGGAAACTGTAAAAGTATCCATCAATATGGTTAAAAAGACGTATGCTACAGGTAAACTCTTAGATATTGTTACTATGGCTCCTAATCGTATCGATCCTAATTGTGACCTTTATGGATTCTGTGGAGGCTGCCAACTGCAACACATAACCTATGAAGGACAGCTTTCACTAAAAACACAAAAGGTGAAGGACGTTATCGAACGTATCGGTCATCAAAATCCAGACCTCGTTAAGCCAGCATTGGGACCTAAAGAACCGTGGGCATATCGCAATAAGATGCAAATGCCTGTAGGTGGTACTAAAAGCGATATTCAAATGGGATTCTATGCGATGGGATCCCACGATATCGTGCAAGGTACAAACTGTCCTATACAAGATGAAGGCAATAATATCATTGCTCAAGCATGTTATCAAATCGCTAAAGAGTTTGATATTGAACCTTATGATGAACATACAGGAAAGGGTATATTGCGCCATGTAATCGGTCGTATTGGACAATCTGGATGGATGATTATTCTTGTAACTGCTACTGACCATTTACCACACCAAGAAAAGTGGGTAGAAAAATTAACAGAACGTATCCCTCAAGTAGAAACTATTGTTCATAACGTAAATAGTAAGCGTACTAATGTTATATTAGGACCTAACAATCATATCCTCTACGGGGCTGGAACGATTACAGACCATATAAAGGACTTACAGTTTACTTTATCCCCACATTCCTTCTTCCAAGTTAATCCAGAACAAACTACAGTATTGTATGACCAAGCATTAGCTTATGCAGATTTAAAAGGCGATGAAACTGTTATCGATGCGTACTGTGGTACTGGTACCATTTCACTATTCTTAGCTCATAAAGCAAAACATGTTATCGGTATTGAAATCGTAGAACCGGCCATTATCAATGCTCGTGAAAACGCCCAACGCAATGGCTATGATAATACAGAATTCATCGTTGCTGATGCGGCCGTAGAAATGCCAAAACTCTACAAAGCTGGCGTACGACCAGACGTCATTGTATTTGATCCAATCCGTGCAGGCTGTAAAGAAGAAGTGCTAACTTCTGCTGCTAGCATGGAACCAAAACGTATTGTCTACGTATCCTGTAACCCTGCAACCATGGCAAGAGACATTGAAATATTGACGCACTATGGCTATGAACTCAAAGAAGTACAACCCGTAGACATGTTCCCTATGACAGCACATGTCGAAGCGGTAGCTTTGCTTACTAGAAGTGAAGCGACGCAGTGAGCATTAGCACTGGTCATGGATTATAGTTTTAGCTTTAATCTCGTGAGGAATATTATGGATTTTATACATGATAGAAAGAGTAACATCCTTTTTAGTCTTTGTGGTAGTAAAGTAAGTAGAATCAGAATTCATAATAAAACATTGACGTTAACAGTCGACGAAATGTATCAATTGGTAGATGGTGAAGAAAGAACATTTTCCGGTGAAATATCTTTTAAAGACTGTGATGTGGACTTGTGTAAGGTACTAATATTTAACAAAACATTAGGTGAAGGTCGATTTAATGGAAAGTCCATTTGTTTACGTGATTTTATGAATGAGTATGTAGACTCAGATTTTGAAATAATTACGGAAGGCTATTTTGCCAATACAACTACATATACAGGTTGGCTTTGGGTCGATGAAAAATCTCCAGTATCTGTCATTATGTATATTTGGAATAGAGGAGACATGGTATATCGTGTCAAAAAATAAATCCTATTTTTTACAGATAAAATAATACCTTTTTTTATAAGTTTATGGAGTAAACTATATGGTTTGGCTGAATCTCACGGATTATAAAAAACAAGAGTATATGGAGTTAAGGCTTAATGCACCGTTAGGTGAGCACATACGCTTAGATTTTAATCCTCTAAAAGTTACTGATACCTCTAATTCCTCACCAAGTTGGAAGAATTGGCACTGTTATAGAAAGCCATTACGAATTTATAGTCCAGATTTTGATATCTTAGTTTCTTATTTTATTAAAGCGTATCCTATTATAGATGCATCAGATAATACTGAAAGAGATAGCTTTGATGTATGCTTTGATAATTGGATTAAGCAAGACGACTGGATTAAAATAATTCATAATATTGAAGTTGATCTTATAAATTTTAGTAAAGAAGAGCAAGAGTTTTTAAACACATTTATTGCTTGGATAAAGGAAGCACTTCAACATACATCTGTTATAGTTGTTGAAGGAAATCTTTAAATTGATTACCTGTATTAAAGTGGGGGAATTTATAATCATGAAACCTAGAGAATTATGTGAGAAAGCTTGGCAAGAAATTGCAAGTAAATTTCCTGATTTTAAGGTAGTTAGTAAAGGTCAGAAATTAAAGAAAATATCTAAAAATAAAGATCTTACTTTTGAGATATACTTTCAGGCTAATAGAAATAACTATGTATGCAGCGTAGAATTTGTTCCACATATTGCTATTTACTCTAAATCTATGACAAAAGCTGATATTCATAACGGTTTTGTTTATGGCGGTGAATTAGGCTGTTTGCTACACCGAAAGGAGTGGTATTGGTATCAATTAGCAGGCGCTAGTTATCAGTATACTGTAGATGAGATTACCAAGCTGCTAGCGGAATACATCATGCCTCTATTTAATGATTTTGAAGATACAGAACATAATATTGATAAGCTCATAGATGGAGACATAATCAATCATAATCTACTTTATTATATTTATCATTTTGGTGGGAAAGATAAAGCTCAACAGTACTTTAATAAAATAATTCAAAAAGATACGTTAAGAAGTAGATATATTGGTTTTTATAATCAGTTGAGAGAATTGCCTCAGGAAAAGATTTCCTTAGATACGAGTGAATTTTATGGAGCTCCTATGATTAAATTTGCCTATCTTAATGGAATCGAGATAGAGAAATAATAGTTAAGCCCTTCGCTTATGCGGAGGGCTTTCACGATACAAACATATATAAAAATATAATATAATTAACATAAGTAGTTAAATCATTTTGAATGAGGTATATGGTATGGGATTAACCTTAGATATTGATGAAATAATGAACCAGCTGAGTAAGTGGCGACCAATATTTCATTCAGAAGCAGACTTTCAATTTAGCCTAGCATGGATAATTAAAGAAGAATATCCAAATTGTGATATAAGACTAGAGTTTGTCCCTGAATTTAATCCTAATTTACATCTTGATATTCTTGTTATATTAGATGGTAAATGGATTCCTATTGAGCTTAAATATACGACAAAAAAATGTATTAAAAATATAAATGATGAAGTATATGTATTGAAGGAGCAAGGTGCTAAGGATCAAGGTTGTTATAACTATTTAAAAGATATAATGCGTATAGAGGAGTTTAGAGATAAGAGTAGTAACTTTATTGAAGGTTATACTATTAAGATAACTAGTGAGATGTCTTATTTAAAGCCGCCTATAAAAGCAAATTGTACATACGCTGAATTCTCTATTGATGATGGTTCTATTAAAACGGGATGCATGAATTGGTCCGATAATACAGGGAAAGGGACAATGCGTGGGATGGAAGCACCGATAGTATTAACTGGTATATATCCTATACATTGGAAAGAATACTCCAAAGTTGATGATACTAATAGTGGCACTTTTATGTATCTTGTAAATACGATTAGTAAATAAAATAGGAGACATATTATGTTTAAACCAATTCGTAAAAAGATAAATGAAATAGATCGTGCTGCTACGGAAGCACTATTAACGTCTAATCGTCGTGGTATTTTGGCCATGAATGGTGATAATGGATACCCGTATGCTATTCCTATTAATTATTTTTATGATAATGAAACGCAGAAAATTTATTTTCATGGAGCCAAAGTTGGTCATAAAGTAGATGCATTAAAATCTTCGGATAAAGTATGTTTTACAGTATATGGTGATGAGCGTATTGATGAATCTGAACCATGGGCCCCATATGTACAAAGTGCAGTAGTATTTGGGAGATGCCGTTTATTAGAGGCCGGCCCAGAATCTATAGCTCGATTAAAAGAATTTGCTATGAAATATTATCCTGATGAAGCATTAGCTGATGATCAAATTGCTCGGAACGGTAAAGCAACACAGATGTTTGAAATTACTATTGAACATATGAGTGGCAAACAAGTACAAGAGAAATAATAGTTAAGCCCTTCGCTTATTGATATGTACCCCCTTTACTGGACAACCGGTAAAGGGGGTATTTTCATGAGATAT
>CADFKY010000025.1 GCA_902834965.1 Veillonellaceae bacterium | reverse complement strand
TGGCACTCAATTATTAGGAGGTGCTGTTATCGATCGCGTATGTTAGAAAGGAGAAAACAAGTTCTTTGAACTTGTTCACATAATATGTCAACGAAAAAGATTAGAAACTTCTGTATTATAGCTCATATTGACCATGGTAAATCTACCATTGCCGATAGATTAATTGAATATACTGGCACATTACAAAAACGCGAAATGGAAGCCCAAGTTCTAGACTCTATGGATTTAGAACGGGAAAGGGGCATTACCATTAAAGCCCAATCTGTTCGCATTTTGTATAAAGCACAAGATGGTGAAGAGTATACTTTGAACCTTATTGATACTCCGGGCCATGTGGATTTCAGCTATGAAGTATCTCGTTCTCTTGCAGCTTGTGAAGGCGCATTACTCGTAGTAGATGCTGCACAAGGTGTAGAGGCACAAACGTTGGCAAATGTGTATCTCGCTTTAGAACATGATCTTGAAATCATTCCTGTTATTAACAAAATTGATTTGCCTTCTGCAGATCCTGATCGAGTTAAACATGAAATTGAGGATATTATTGGTTTAGATGCATCAGAAGCAGTTTTATGTTCTGCTAAATCTGGTATTGGCATTCCAGATATTTTGGAAGCTATCGTAAATAAGGTGCCTGCACCGCCAGATAAATCTGATGAACCAACTAGAGCTTTGATTTTTGATAGCCGTTTTGATGCGTATAAAGGCGCTATTGCTTATGTACGTGTAAAAGAAGGTACGATTAAAGCAAAAGATACAATCCGTATGATGCATGATAAAAAGGATTTTGATGTAACAGAACTTGGTATCTTTACACCAAATCTTGTACCTGTTCAGGAGTTACCCTGTGGCTCTGTAGGTTGTATTGCGGCTAGCATTAAGAATGTAGCTGATTGTCACGTTGGTGATACTGTAACATTAGCTAATAATCCGGCACCAGAACCATTACCTGGCTATCGCAAAGCTGTATCTATGGTTTATTGTGGCTTATATCCAACAGATTCTAAAGACTATGAAAATCTTCGTGATGCACTTGAAAAGTTACAACTTAATGATGCTGCTTTAGAATACGAAGCAGAAACATCTTTGGCATTGGGCTTCGGATTCCGTTGTGGTTTCCTCGGCCTATTACATATGGATGTTATTCAAGAACGGTTGGAACGTGAATATAACTTATCCCTTATTACAACTGCTCCATCTGTAAACTATAAGGTTTACAAGACAAATGGAGAAATGCTCGAAGTGGACAATCCTGCTAAATTACCACCACCAACAGAAATCGACTACATTGAGGAGCCTTATGTAAAAGCTACTACAATCGTACCTAAAGATTTTGTTGGCACTATTATGGAATTGTCTCAAGATAAACGCGGTGAATATCAATCCATGGAATATTTGGATGAAACACGTGTATCCGTTGTATATCACTTACCTTTAAGTGAAATCATTTACGATTACTTTGATAAATTAAAATCTGCTACAAAGGGGTATGCATCTCTTGACTATGAATTGATTGGCTATAAACAATCTCCAATGGTTAAGATGGATATTCTCTTAAATGGTGATCCTGTAGATGCTTTGTCTATTATCGTACACAAAGACCGTGCTGCTACACGTGGACGTGCATTAGCGGAAAAATTAAAAGAACTCATTCCTCGTCAAATGTTTGAAATTCCTATTCAAGCAGCAGTAGGTACGAAGATTGTAGCTCGTGAAACTGTAAAAGCTTGGCGTAAAGACGTTTTAGCAAAATGTTATGGTGGCGATATTTCTCGTAAACGTAAACTCTTAGAAAAACAAAAGGCCGGTAAGAAACGCATGAAAGCTGTTGGTTCTGTAGAGATTCCACAAGAAGCATTCATGGCTATTCTCAAGGTTGAGGACTAATATAATGAAAACAGATTCTAATACTTTGAATCTGTCTACACTTGGGGATATGGGCTTGTATGTCCATATCCCTTTTTGTAAACAGAAATGTATGTACTGTGATTTTCCAGCTTATCAAAACCTACAAGATTATTATGAAACCTATGTATATGCATTAGTACAAGAAATAGATCTATGGGTTACAGAACACCAAGAATCTAAATCTAGACCTATTGATACCATTTACTTTGGTGGTGGTACGCCGACTGAATTGTCAATTCAACAACTAAAGATGATTCTTGATAAAATTAAAAGCACTTTTACAATTACTGATGATTGTCATATGACTATTGAATCAAATCCTGGAGAAGTAGATTTACATTATTTAACGAAATTGGTTAAACTTGGTTTCAATCGTATTAGCTTTGGTGTTCAAACCTTTAATGATAAGGCACTTACTATGCTGCATCGCAGTCATAATGGTGAAAAGGCTAAACAAGCGGTTTACGATGCTAAAGAGGCGGGCTTTACTGATATCAATATTGATTTGATTTATGGTTTGCCACGACAAACCTTAGAGGATATTCAGCATAATTTAAATATTGTAAAAGATTTACCGATTAATCATATTTCAACGTATGGACTTCAAGTTGAGGTAGGGACTTATTTATATCATTTAGTAGAAAAGAACCTTATTTCTATTCCTAGTGAAACCATTGATGAATCTATGTATGACATGATGATGGCTGGGTTAAAAGATTTAGGTTTTGAACGATATGAAATTTCTAATTTCAGTAAGGATAATTCCTATAGTCGTCATAATTTAAAGTATTGGCACTATGTAGATTATTTAGGATTTGGTGCAGGTGCTCATTCTTTTTATGACGGAGTTCGTCGCAGTAACAATCGTAATGTTATGCCTTATATACAAGCTGTTGATCGATATACTATGCCTACTATCGATACGGAGACTATTACGGTAGAGCGGGCCCAAGAGGATTTTTGTTTTTTAGCACTTCGTACTAAATGGGGCCTTAATGAACATACGTTTAAAAAGCGATTTGGCATATCTGTGGTTAATTTATTTGGTACTACTTTGAACGATTTAGTTAGCAAAGACCTATTAGAATATGAAAATGATAGTTATCATTTAACCTCGGAAGGGGCAAAACATGGTAACTATGTATTTAGTCAATTTATTCGTGAGTAATTTTTCACAGTTTCTCAAAATCTAATATGTTAGTATAAATAGGATGATGATGAATAAGCATGCTAGATTTGAGGAGGAACGATGAAGACATCGGTTATTTTACATGGTTTACATAATGAATTTACTTTAGACCAAATGAAGGCATGCATAGAATTAGCTGAAAAATATGGTGGATCCTTCCGTCATGTTGTAACAGGTATACAAATTACAGGTATTGAAAAAGAAGATAAGGAACAGCTTATTTCTGAATTACCTGAAGGTGTAACTACGGTTATTCATAGAGGGGTTAATTCATTAATTGCCTGTGTTGGTAAAGGCTATTGCAAAAACGGCCAAATGGAAACAAAAGAGTTAGCTGATTATGTGGAGAGAAAACATTACGGCCGAAAAACATCTCACAAGTGCAAAATTGGCATCAGTGGATGTGGTCGTAACTGTCCAGATGCAATGGTAAAAGATATTGCTTTTATTGGTACATCCCAAGGTTTTATGTTGGCTGTTGGCGGTAATACAGGCATGAGACCAGAAGCTGGCAAAATTTTAGCTAGACAGCTTACTGTAGAGCAATCCAAAAAAGCTGTAGATATTTTAGTTGATTGGTATGCGGAACATGGGGAACCACGTGAGCGTATGGGAAAGCTGTTAGAACGACTTGGTAATCCATTAGAAGGTGTAGAACTATAAATTATTATATTTATACTTCTCATTGATTTATGGTTCTGGTTTACGATTCTTAATTTATAAATTCGAATGGCTAGAAAGTAATCTAACTAAGAGTTCATTAACAACAAAATTACAATAGAATTATTACAAATATTAACACTTATACTATTTCAGGTTTTAATAACATAAATTTTATTAGACCAACATATTCTAAGATTGAAATTTTAGGATATGACATAAACGTAGATAGTATAAGTGTTTTCTTATTGTTATACTTTGATTTTTTGACTAATTAATCAAAAATATTGAATTGTCTTTTTGACTAAATAGGTATTATTTGACTTTTTAAGGATTTTTTTGCTTGACAATTTTTTCCAATGTGATAATATTATACATGCGATTAGCACTCAAAGTTTATGAGTGCTAACAAGAGGTGTCATTATGGATGAAAGAAAACAGCGCATCTTGCGAGCCATAATTGAAGACTACGTTAAATCTGCTGAACCGGTAGGGTCAAGAACCATTGCTAAGAATTATAATCTTGGTATAAGTCCGGCAACAGTGCGAAATGAAATGTCCGATTTAGAGGAGTTAGGCTATTTAGAGCAACCTCATACATCGGCTGGACGTATTCCTTCAGCAAAAGGCTATCGCTTATATGTTGATTCTATGTTGAGTCAACAACCTGTTCCATTACAGGATGCTGAAAAAATTGAAATGTTATGGAAACATTCCAATGGATCGACGAGTGAGCTTTTCTTAAATATGGCTAAATTGTTATCACAAGTTAGCCATAGCATGAGTTTATTCTTAGCTCCAGCCCATGATAGAGCATTAATCAAATACATTCATGTGTTGCCCCTCGATTCACATCAAGCAGTTATGGTTGTCATTACTGAGACAGGAGCTCTTGATAATGAATTGATGTACTTTACTGAAGGCGTTTCGCCTGATGTATTACAAAGTTTGGCTATGCAATTTAGCAATGCATTACAGAATGTAAGTATTGGTCATGTAACGGCTGAAGCGTTAGGAACACTTTTGATTCATATGGAAGGACCCCAAGGGATTTTGATGATCCTTTCAGAAACATTATTACGAGCAATTAATAAACGTAAGTTGTTCTATTCTGTAGGTACCACGGAGTTGTTAAATCAACCAGAGTTTAAGTCTGTTGAAAAAGTACAACCCTTACTTTCATTAGTGGAAGAGCAAAATCAATTGGGACAACTTTTAAAGGATGATTCACCTACACCTGTGAAGGTAAAGATTGGCGATGAAAATGATACTGAAGCACTACATTCTATGAGTGTGGTACAAGCTGATTTCACAAATCAAGATCAGCCTATTGGTACACTTGCTATTCTAGGACCGACACGTATGGAATATGGTCGTATTATTGGAATGTTGTCTCACATGAAACATATGATGGAATCTATGGTAAAAGAACAAAAATAGAAAGGGTATATAATGGCTGAAGAACAAGACATTAAACAAGAAACAGTAGACGAAACAGCAAATGCTACTAATGTAGAGGAACCGGCTGTGGAAGAAACTGAAGAAGTTGTTGCTGACGCTGCTCACGTATTAGATGAGCTTAAAGCAGATTTCGATAATCGGTATAAGCGTTTGCAAGCTGACTTTGAAAACTTCAAACGTCGTACTAACCAAGAAAAAGAGCAACTTGCAGGATATGTTAAAGGGGATGTACTTACAGATTTACTTCCTGTATTAGATAACTTTGAACGAGCTGTTCAAAGTCCAGCAGAAGGTGATGCTAAGGTATTCCTTGATGGATTTATCATGATTCATCAAAACTTGATGGCTATGTTATCTAAACATGGTTTAGCCGTTATCGATGCGGTTGGCAAACCATTTGATCCAAATTTCCATCAAGCAATTATGCGAGTGCCGTCAGATGAATATGAATCTGATACGGTATGTGAAGTATTGCAAACTGGCTATACTGTTGATGGTCGTTGTATTCGTCCAGCAATGGTAAAAGTTGTTGAATAGATTATAAAGGTTTTAGGAGGCATATATTATGGCAAAGGTAATTGGTATTGATTTAGGTACTACAAACTCTTGTGTTGCGGTTATGGAAGGCGGCGAACCTACGGTTATTACTAACCAAGAAGGCGCGCGTACAACTCCTTCCGTTGTTGGTTTTGCAAAAAATGGCGAACGTTTAGTTGGTCAATTAGCTAAACGTCAAGCTGTATCTAACCCAGAAAACACAATCATTTCTATTAAACGTCACATGGGTACAGACTACAAAGTAACTGTAGAAGGTAAATCTTATACTCCTCAAGAAATTTCTGCTATGATTCTTCAAAAAATCAAAGCTGATGCAGAAGCTTACTTGGGCGAACCTGTAAAACAAGCTGTTATTACAGTTCCTGCATACTTTACAGATGCTCAACGTCAAGCTACAAAAGACGCTGGTGCCATTGCAGGTCTTGAAGTACTTCGTATCATCAACGAACCTACAGCAGCTGCTCTTGCATATGGTGTAGATAAAGATGAAGACGGTAAAGTTCTTGTATTTGACCTTGGTGGTGGTACATTCGACGTATCTATCCTTGAACTTGGTGATGGCGTATTTGAAGTATTGGCAACATCTGGTAATAACCATCTTGGTGGCGATGACTTCGACCAACGCATTATGAACTACCTTATTGAAGAATTCAAAAAAGAAACTGGTATCGATTTATCCAATGATAAATTAGCTGATCAACGTTTAAAAGAAGCTGCTGAAAAAGCTAAAATTGAATTGTCTGGCGTAGCTAGCACAAATATCAACTTGCCATTTATCACAGCTGATGCTACTGGTCCTAAACATTTGGATGTAACATTGACTCGTGCTAAATTTGAAGAATTAACTGCTGATTTGGTACAAGCTACAATCGAACCTACTCGTAAAGCTATGAACGATGCTGGTTTATCTGCATCCGATATCGATAAAGTATTGTTAGTTGGTGGTTCTAGCCGTATTCCAGCTGTACAAGAAGCTATTAAAAAAGTATTGGGTAAAGAACCAACTAAAAACGTTAACCCTGATGAATGTGTAGCTATCGGTGCTGCTATTCAAGGTGGTGTATTAGTAGGTGAAGTAAAAGACGTATTGTTACTTGATGTAACTCCATTGTCTCTTGGTATCGAAACAATGGGTGGTGTATTCACACGTATTATTGATCGTAACACTACAATTCCTACATCTAAATCTCAAGTATTCTCCACTGCAGCAGATAACCAACCATCTGTAGATATCCATGTATTGCAAGGTGAACGTGAGTTCGCAGCAGATAATAAAACATTGGGTCGCTTCAACTTGGATGGTATCCCAGCAGCTCCTCGTGGGGTTCCTCAAATCGAAGTAACATTCGACATCGATGCTAACGGTATCGTACACGTAAAAGCTAAAGATTTAGGTACTCAAAAAGAACAAAAAATTACAATTACTTCTTCTAGCGGCTTAAAAGAAGACGAAATCGAACGCATGGTTAAAGAAGCTGAAGCTCATGCAGCAGAAGATAAAGCTAGAAAAGAAGAATTAGATGTTAAAAACAATGCAGATTCCTTGGTATACCAAGCTGAAAAAGCGTTGAAAGAACTTGATGGTAAAGGCGATACTGCTTTATTAAAAGAAGTTGAAGAAGCAAAAGATAAATTGAAAAAATCTATCGAAGCTGGCAACATCGAAGACATCAAAAAAGATAGTGAAGCTTTGGAACAACCATTACATAAATTAGCAGAACAAATGTATGCAGCAGCACAACAAGCTCAACAAGCAGCTGGTGGTGCAGATCAAGGTCAACAACAAACTAAATCTGATGACAATGTAGTTGATGCTGATTACACAGTAGTGGATGACGACAAGAAATAAGAAGGGTTGGTAACTAATGGCACGTGATTATTATGACATCCTAGGGGTTAGCAAAAATGCCTCTCAAGATGAAATCAAAAAAGCCTTCCGTAAAAAGGCACGCCAATACCATCCAGATGTAAATAAAGATAATCCAAAGGAAGCGGAAGCAAAGTTTAAAGAAGCTAACGAAGCTTACGAAGTATTGTCTGATGAAACTAAAAAAGCTCAATATGACCAATTCGGCCACGACGCCTTCAAACAAGGAGGCGGCGCTGGCGCCGGTGGTTTCCAAGGTGGCTTTGGCGGTTTCGGTGGTCAAGCTGGGGGCTTTGGTGATATCTTTGGCGATATTTTTGGTGGCATGTTTGGCGGTGGTCGCCAGCAACAAGGACCTCAAAAAGGTAATGATTTGCGCGAAGATATTGATATTTCCTTTGAAGATGCAGCTTTTGGTAAATCTATGGAAATAGAAGTGCATCGTCATGAAGAATGTGATCACTGTCATGGTACTGGTGGTGAACCAGGATCTCGTGTCGATACTTGTCCAAACTGTCATGGTTCTGGTCAAGAAGCGGTTATTCAAAATACTCCATTTGGACGTATGCAATCCGTTCGCACTTGTTCCCGCTGTCATGGTACTGGTAAAAGCATCGAAAAACCTTGTTCCAAATGTCGTGGAACAGGTGAAATGTTGGCAAAACGTAAAATCTCTATCAAAATTCCAGCAGGTGTAGATAGTGGTTCCCGCTTACGCGTTGCTAATGAAGGTGAACCTGGTATCTTAGGTGGTCCTAAAGGCGATCTTTACGTTTATATCTTCGTTCGTCCTCATAAGGAATTTGAACGAAATGGCAATGACGTTATTAGTCGTGTGAATATTAGCTTTGCTCAAGCTGCATTAGGTGCGACTATACAAGTTAACACCTTAGATGGTAAAGTAGAGTTAAAGATTCCGGAAGGTACTCAAACGGGAACGGCATTCCGCGTAAAGGGCAAAGGTATTCCATATTTGCGAAACCCTAAACAACGGGGGGACCAACATATTGTAGTAACTGTCCAAACGCCTAAGAAGTTGACAGACACTCAACGTGAGTTATTATTACGCTTTGCAAATGAAAGTAACGAAGATGTAAATAACTTACAAGTGAGCAAGAGTCTCTTTGAAAAAATTAAGGACTGTTTGACTAAATGAACAGCTCATGTGAAGGAATGGTTTGTTCCATCACATTCCCTATAAAGGAGCATATATGCAATGGATAGAAGTATCCATTGTCTGTGAAAGAGTAGCCACCGATGAGGTGACTACTCTTTTTGACGATTATGCAGACAATGGAATTATAGAAGAAGATGTAGAAAATCAGCCCAATTTAATTAAATTAACAATGTATGCGGATCCATCTTTGGATGTAGATACAATTAAGTCAGATATAGAAAATCGTCTTACAGAGGCAAATATTAGTGTTACATCAATTAATGCTAATATATTAGATGAATCTACATGGCTTAATTCTTGGCAACAATATATTGAACCCACAGAAATCCTACCAAATTTGATTATTAAACCAGCTTGGCAGGAATACGATAATGTGGATCATAAAACTATTATTGAAATCGATTCAGATATTTCTTTTGGTACTGGATCCCATGAGACTACACGGACTTGTGCAGAGTTATTGAAATCTTATAGTGAATCTATGGATCTTGACACTGTTACTTGTTTAGATATTGGTACTGGCACTGGTATCCTTTTATTGGTAGCAGCTCAGTTAGGCATCAAACATTTAGTTGGTATTGATATAGAAGAGTATGCTGCTAATCAAGCGCGCATTAACTGTGAGAATAATCATGTATCAGCAGAAATAATTTGTGGTAATTTGGATAGTGATTTCAATGGTACTGCTCAAATAATTTTAGCGAACCTAACAGTAGATCCTCTTAAAATACTATTACCTCAAATTGGTAATAAACTTGATGATAAGGGTATTTTAATTATTAGTGGTATTATAGATGATCGGTATGATGAAATCATGCCATATATTAAGGCTAATTGGCATATTATTGAGGAGCGCATTGCAGGGCCTTGGCATACATTTGCGCTAGAAAAACGATGAAAAAGATTTTTATTTCTACACCATTAGGTGAAACCATAGAATTACCAACGGATGTTACACATCATGTGTTACATGTATTTCGTCATAATATGGAGAAACCCATAACTGTTACCGGCAGTGACAATCGGTGTGGTACATATCAAATTACAGAAGAAATAGATGGTAAAGCTCAAGCAAAACTTATTGAATATGTAGAATCAAATGTATCTTCTTATCGTACTATCCTTGTTCAATCTTTATTAAAAGGTGAAAAGCTAGAATGGGTATTACAAAAAGCGACAGAGTTAAATGTAGATACAATTTATCTTGTATCTACTGCTAACTGTGTTGCTAAATATGATGACAAGAAATTACAAACAAAGGCTACTCGATGGGAGAAAATAATGCTAGAAGCGGCTCAACAATGTGGTCGTAATCAACTGCCAACGCTTGTAGTCGGTGAAACGCTTTCACAAGTATTAGAAATAGAATCCAACGCATTAAAATTGGTAGCCTATGAAAATGAAGATGGACATACTATTAAAGATGTTCTTTCGCAGGTCAACTCTGATGAGTCAATTACAGACATACTAATTTGTATTGGTCCAGAAGGGGGCTATCAAGAGAAGGAAATCAATGCTATTATAGAGAGTGGCGGTAAATCAGTTTCGTTAGGCAATACTATTTTGCGAGCTGAAACAGCTGCTATTGGATCATTAGCGATGATTCAATATGGATTAGAACTATAAATTAAACAAGAATAGAGAGGTGCAATGAAAACCGTTGCGTTTACAACCTTAGGGTGTCGTGTCAATCAATATGATACAGATGCTATGAAGGGTTTATTTTTACAAAATAACTACGAAGCAGTAGACTTCGATGAAAAAGCAGATATATATGTAATTAATACATGTTCTGTAACGAATATGGGGGAAAAGAAATCTCGTCAATTAATTCGTAAAGCGAAGCGTCAAAACGAAGATGCCTATGTGATTGTAACTGGTTGTTATGCTCAGCTTGATCCTGATGCGATTGCAGCTATCGATGGTGTTAATCTCGTTATCGGCACTAATAACCGGTCAAAAATCGTTGAGCTCGTAGAACAATTGGAATCTACAGAGCGTCAAATCAATGCTGTACGGGATATCATGAACGAATCCAACTTTGAAGAAATGCCTTTATATGGTAATGAATCTGATAAAGCTCGTGCTTTCATGAAAATTCAAGAAGGTTGTAATAACTACTGTGCCTTTTGTATTATTCCGTATACTCGAGGAAAATTAAAATCTCGTAAAGTTGATGATATTGTACAAGAAGCAAAACGATTAGTAGAACATGGATTCCATGAAATCGTGTTAACGGGTATTCATTTGGGAAATTACGGCGTTGAATTGCCAGGTCGCCCTACGTTGGCTGATGTAGTCAAAGCTTTATTAGAGATTCCTGATTTATACCGCATTCGTTTTGGATCTATTGAATCAGTAGAAGTTTCTGATGAGTTAGTAGAGTTAATGGCTACCAATAAACGTGTTTGTCCACACTTACATTTACCTCTACAAGCCGGTTCTGATCATGTATTAAAGTTGATGAAACGCCATTATACATTGCAAGAATATAAAGATTTGATTGCAAGTTTACGGTCTCGTATTAAGGATTTATCAATTACTACTGATATCATTGCAGGATTCCCGCAAGAAACAGATGAAGACTTTGAAGAAACATTAAATACAGTACGTGAAATTGGGTTTACCCATATTCACGCTTTCCCATATTCTATTCGTGAGGGCACACCTGCAGCGACTATGCCAGATCAAGTACCAGAAGCTGTAAAGAAAACTCGTGTAGCGCTTTTAAATGGTCTTAGCCAATCTGGTTATGATGCATACGCAAAATCTCGCATTGGTAAACCTGGTGAGATTCTCATTGAAAAGGAAGAGAATGGATACTACATGGGCTTAACAAATGAGTATGTAAATGGTAAAGTAAAGTCTGATGGATTACATAAGATAGGTGATCTCATCGGTGGTACTGTTGTAGGTTTAGAAGATAATTATTTGATTATTGAATAAGGAGCTATAGTATGAGTGACTGCATTTTCTGTAAAATTATCAACGGCGAAATTCCTTCTAAAAAAGTATTAGAAAACGATAAATTCTATGCATTTCATGATATTGAACCAGTGAAAAAAGTACATGTTTTAATTGTACCTAAAAACCACGTTTCCAATATTGCTCATCTTAATGAAAATAACGAAGACTATGTAGAAGGTTTATTGCCTTTTGTTCGTGATGTAGCTAAAGAACTTGGTATTTCTAAAGATGGTTATCGTTTGATTTTTAATACTGGTAAAAAAGCAGGTCAAACTGTATTCCATATGCATGCTCATCTTTTAGGTGGCGAAGAAATGGGCTGGCCAGAAGCTTAATATTGAGTATAATGTATTCTTTTTATAATACTTATTAAAATTCCTATAAAATATACCGGAAAATATTGACAACATCTATACCTATACATATAATATTATATGTGCGTATGTAA
>CADFKY010000024.1 GCA_902834965.1 Veillonellaceae bacterium | reverse complement strand
TACAATCATAAATTCATTCATGTTAATAGGTTTTACAGATAATTTTAATACTTCTCCACTAGTTTCTTTTTTAAATGTATTAGCCTCTATTTGCTGCCATCCATTTAAAGCTAAAGATTTTTCTATTGTATCCATATTACTATTACTTACTGCATCAACAATAAAATAAGGTCTAACACTACCAATTTCATATTTAAAAGGATAGATGGCATTGATAGTAAAATGCTCACGATGATCAAAACTTTTATATTCATTCCAAATAAGAGCTTGTCTACCAGAATAAATGGATTCCAATGTATTATCTATTTTCTCTAATACAAGAGCACCACTAAATGAGCCTATGATTATTCCTACTACAAATATAATTATTTTTAATTTATTAATAACAACCCTATCGAAAACCATCTTTATCAATCCACCATTTTATATTTAATTCGTATAAAGTCTTCTTTCAACTGGACTCTAATGCTATTGGTATTAAGACCTTCACTAATTTTGTCCTTATTATCATTTATATCAGCTAAGAATCTACTCTGATTATACTTTGCCTTAAAGTCAGTATAGTCAGAATTCTTCACCATAAACTTATCACCAATGCGAGTCCAGTTTATCTCATCAATCAAATCCTCTTTGTAGAGAGAATATCCATATCTGATTAATGCAGAAGAGTTGTCATTATAATGATAATATCGAGTAGTGATACCAACAATTATAATTAGTATAAAGGCTACTACAATACCACCAAACATATATTTAAATAAATTTGCCCCAAGTTCTTTCAATAAACTTATTCGCATATATCTTTATTACATCCTTACCCTTCTATAATATAATCTTCCATTATACCTATCAAAATCTCTATTAATATACCAATCTCTATTATCCCCATGAGTAGTACCTTTGTGTTGCAATACACCAAACGGTGTTCTTTTAATTAGCATAGCATGCCCGCTCGGACCATTATAAACCTCTAATGGTTCTTCTGGATGATTATACCAATATTGATAAATTATTCGATTATAATCTGAATCCCATATTTCAGCATCATTTATATTTTCCACATAATCTGTATACGCACCTGTGGCCTCAATTCCATAATGAGTTGTAGATACACCAACATCATAATGAACCGTATCTTTCATATTCTTTATATCTCCTGACGGAGAAACTCCTGCAGACATATTTACATGATCGACCGTAACTCCTACGCCTATTCCTAAACCTTGGATGGCAGTCATAACTGCTTCTTTTGATTCTGGAGCATTAGGTATATTAGAAAAAGTAACAATTTTTATAGACGCAGACACAGGCATAAAATCATCAGAGATGGATACTGATCCCCCAGTTTCATCATATATACCTCCAAACTTATCTACGACTACGCCAATTGTTAAACCACTATACTTACCAGTAGTATATGTACTTTCAATAATATATGCTTGGTTGTAATTAAGACTATCTAAATTCAATCCTTGAATTGGTGCTTTAAAAAACTTATGATATAAATTATTTTTTGTTCCACTAACTGCAACTGCACTTCCAGTATTACCAGGTAATCCCATCATTTCATTTACGCTCGCCCCCAATATATTCTTAAAGGCTTAGATTATAATGCATTAATATTGTAAGTATCAACATAAACAATATAAATAGCCGTGGAGGAATTCTATATTTAATTAATATTTTATTCTCTTTCACCCCCGAAAACTGTGGAAAGAAAAATAAAAAAATTAATATTACACAAACCAAGAGAAAAGAATAACATTCTTCAAAGAGCAATCCTTCTATTACATTCATAATTCCGTCCTAAACAAATAAAATAAATCATCTTATTTATTATCAAAAACAAATTCCACTATAAACAGTCCAATAAGCATGAGGATTGCAATAATTCGTGTTAGAGTAGATTCAATAGAACCTAGACGCTTAAAGTCACCATTAAAACGAATCCCTGTATATTGAGGAAATATTATTGCCCATAACAAGATTAAGGTCGCAAGTACCCAAGAATCAACATTTTTATTTATAAAATCTATTATTTCATCCACTAAATACAATAGTCTCTCCCTATATTAAATTTAATTTACCTCATTAGATTCAGATTATAATAGTCCATTATCCATCAGTAACCCCAACAAAGAAAATATTACAAATACCAAGAGGATACTTAAAATAATCCGAACTATACGTCTCACTATAGGCTTAGCCGGAGTAAAAGATTCTATACTATCATGATTTCCAATCAACTCAGGAATACAAATAAATGCAATTAAAAATCCTATAGCCTGAATTGAAGCTCTAACATCATAATTTGTATTATATAAATTCACTAAAGAATCAAAAAACTCCATTTATATACTGAATCTCCTTATAGTTTAGATAATACATAATAAATACAAACTTTAAATTATCGGTCTTTTTCTAATTTAACGATTATAGCCTTAGTATTTATATCTCGTATAATTTCAATTTCAATCTGATCATCTAGATCATAGCCTATAAAATGCCGCTTTTTTACTTCACGCCATGTTATATGTTCTTCTGAAAGTATATCCTTTACTGTTTCCAAAGTAATACCTTCATATGTATTTTTAAAAATATATATCTGTCCATTTCTACCTGTAGCAAAGTGCTCTTCACCTACTTTATACGCAGATATACCTACTAACTTTTGTTCATATACTGTTAGTTTTTGTATTTGCTCGGGCCTTTTAATATACGCATGTAAAGTAACAAGTCCCAATATGAAGAATCCCAACAAGATAAAACCAATATAAAATTTAACCGTAAAAGGCGCTCGATTCAATATAGATTTTACAGCGCTCCATACTTTCATAATGTCTCCTATAAGACCAGTAAATATTTAATCCACTTCTATATCTCAATTATATATTAAAGCAACTTATATCACCAACGGAATTTTTAATATTGTTATCTTTTATTTATTTTTATATTTAACCTAAATAAAGAATACTAAAGCTTGAGCTCGGTCATTTATATTATGGTAATACAAAAGCACCATCTAATAAGGAATCTCTTACGTATCGTATAGAATTCCAAATAGATGGTGCTTTTATTGTTCTAATTAAGTTGCGCTAATAAACATGTGCCACTCAATCTACAAGGTAGTACATTAAACTACTTTATATTCCGTCGTGCCGCCAAGCTACCAGCACTACTAGCTAGTCCAGCTCGATTGATATGTGGGTTCCCATGTTTGTACGTTTTTGGCTTGCTACTTTTATCTTCTACTTTTGATTTCTCAAATTTAGTAAATAGATTATCTAGCTCGCGCAAAAGAGCACGTTTTTGTGAGTCTTTCAACTCGAATACTTCACCTTTATAGGCGATGTATTTATTTTTGAGTACAGGACTGAGATCATAGATGGGCTCGTGTTGTTCTCCATTTACATCTAGCAGCTCATCCAAGGTCAATCCATAATAGCGAGACAGGGCACAGAGTGTATCTAAATCTGGTTCGCGATACCCTGTTTCGTAATTTGAAAGCGCCGCATTACTGATACCTACGGCCTTTGCTACTTCGATTTGGCTTTTGCCCATGCGCACGCGAGCACGCTTTAAGTTCTTGTAAAACTGCATGTTCATCACCTACATCGATACATAAACAACTACAAACTATATACTTTTACAATAATGTATCACTAATTTTTTAATGTATCACCGATTTTTTTGAAAGCTTCATCAGCTACGGCTAATGTGCGTTCGATTTCACTGCTCTTATGGCAGATAGATACGAAGTTACTTTCATAAGGGCTTGGCGCATAGTAGATACCATGGCTCAAGTTATGGTGGAAGAACATTTTGAATTGTTCTTCGTTGCAAGATGCTGCATCATCAAAGTTCTTAACTGGTTTATCAGTGAAGAAGATAGTGAACATGGAGCCTACCCGTTGTACTACAACAGGCACATTGTATTGAGCTGCCAAGCGTTCAAAGCCTTCACAAAGGGCAATAGTTGCGTCTTCAACTTGTTTAAAGATAGTTGGATCCCGTTGCAAAATGGAAAGCGTTGCCAAACCAGAGGTTACGGCAATTGGGTTACCGCTCAATGTACCAGCTTGATAAATAGGACCAGCTGGTGCAATTTGGTTCATAATCTCACGAGCGCCGCCAAATACAGCAAGTGGCATGCCACCACCAACGATTTTACCAAGGCAAGTAAGATCTGGTTTAATATTGTAACGTTTTTGAGCACCGCCGCTGCTAGCGCGGAAACCACACATAACTTCGTCAAAGATCAATAATGCACCGTGAGCTTTAGTCACTTCGCGCAAGGTTTCAAGGAAGCCTGGTTCTGGAGGCACACAGCCCATGTTGCCTGCTACAGGTTCTACGATGATAGCCGCAATAGTATCGCCGATTTCGTCGAATAATTTGCGAACTGCATCAGAGTCATTGTACGGCAATGTTATGGTATTTTCTGCTACACCTTGAGGTACACCAGGGCTATCTGGCACGCCAAAGGTAGCAAGTCCAGAGCCGGCTTTTACCAAGAGTGCATCGCTATGACCATGGTAACAGCCAACGAATTTCACGATACGATCGCGACCTGTATAGCCACGAGCTACACGCAAAGCACTCATAGTCGCCTCTGTACCAGAGTTAACGAGGCGGATAACCTCCATAGATGGCATGAAGGCTTGCACCTTTTTAGCCAATTCTGTTTCTAGTAGTGTAGGCGCACCATAACTAGTGCCGCGAGGAATCGCCTCTTGCAAGCTTGCAATAACCTCAGGATTCGCATGGCCCAAAATCATAGGGCCCCAGCTCAACACATAGTCGATATATTCGTTGTTGTCGATATCATAAATACGGCTGCCGCTAGCGCTGCTGATAAACGGAGGATTAGAACCTACACTGCGGTAGGAACGAACTGGACTGTTTACGCCGCCTGGCATATAACGTTTAGCCTCTTCAAAGGCCTTTTCAGATTTACCGAGTTGGAACATGGTTTCTCCTTACTTTTGTAACCATTTAGCAATATCTATAGCATGGTACGTAATGATGATTTTAGCACCAGCGCGCTTCATGGAAAGCATTGTTTCCATAACGAGGCGTTCTTCGTCGATAAGACCAGCTGCTGCAGCGGATTTAACCATCGCATATTCGCCAGACACATTGTATACCGCTACAGGCAATTCATAGCGGTCACGTGTTTCACGAACGATATCCAAGTAGGACAAGGCTGGTTTAATCATGATAATATCTGCACCTTCAGCGATATCCAGCTCGATTTCTCTGAAAGCTTCCAAGCGATTAGCTGGGTCCATTTGATAGGACTTACGGTCACCAAATTTAGGAGCAGAGTTAACAGCACCACGGAATGGACCGTAGTAAGCAGATGCGTATTTTGCTGCATAGCTCATGATGGATACATTAGTATAACCTGCCGCATCAAGGGCTTCACGGATAGCACCTACACGGCCGTCCATCATATCGGATGGAGCCACCATATGGGCACCTGCTTCTGCTTGGCTTACCGCTACTTTACAAAGCAATGGCAATGTTTCATCATTTAAGATTTCATGATCATCAATCATGCCACAATGGCCTGTTGTCGTATATTGGCACAAGCATACGTCAGCTACGACCAATAGATTTGGCACCGCTGCACGGATTGCTTTGATAGCTTGTTGTACAGGTTGGGACATATCCCATGCAGAGGAACCTTGTTCGTCCTTATATGTAGGAATACCGAAGATTTCTACGCCAAGAATACCAAGATCATATACCTCTTGAGCCATTTTTACAGCTTCATCAACGGATAAGTGGTATTGGCCTGGCAATGTATCGATTTCTTTTTTGATACCTTCACCAGGAACAATAAATAATGGATAAATTAAATCAGTTACGTCGAGTGTCGTTTCACGTACCAAATCACGCATTTCTGGATTGATACGCAAGCGGCGAGGACGGTATGTTAAATCGTACATGTAATCCTCCTAAATGTCCTTTACAATAGCATTTACCAAGCCATCAGTTGTATATACATCGCTGATAACAGCTGGTTTAAGACCTGCACTCATAGCTGTAGCAGCTGTGATAGGTCCGATGCAAGCAATCTTAGTATTGCCTAATAGTTTCAATGCATCATCGCCCAATAATTGGATTGTATTAGTTACTGTAGAGGAACTTGTAAACGTAATATAGTCTACAGTACCTGCAGTTAATGCATTTACTAATGCTTCTTGTTGAGATGTGTCTTGTGTCGTTTCATATAAACGCAAGATATCTACATCTATATCGTGATGACGCAAAGAGCGTGGAATTACATCGCGAGCCACTTTTGGTTGGATGAGCAATACGGAATCGCCTGCTTTGAGTTCTTCTTCAAGAGCCTCTACAGCAGATTCAGCTTTGTAGTCTGCAGGAATAATATCTGGAACAATGCCGTATTTTTGAAGTTCTCGAGCTGTAGCACAGCCGATAGCCGCCACTTTAGAATTACCTAAAGCACGTGTATCCTTGCCTTCTTTATAGAGAGCATCGAAGAAGTAGCGAACCCCTTCACCAGATGTGAATACGATGCATTGGTATTGTTTTGTATTATTGATGATACGACGATCTTCATCAAACAACTCCAATGGAGATGTTTTAATCGCTGCCGCTTCCACTACATTAGCACCTTGAGCTTCTAATTTTTCGCGGAATGCACTAGCTTGGGAGCGAGCGCGTGTAACTACAATAGTTTTGCCGAATAACGGTTTATTATCGAACCATTGTAATTTTTCACGAAGGTTAACTACATCGCCTACTACAATAATAGCTGGCGCCTTTAATTGTGCCTTTTCTACGTCTTCTACTACATGTTCAAGAGTAGATACGAGAACCTCTTGAACTGTTTTTGTACCCCAACGAACAAGCGCTACCGGTGTATTAGCTGGGCGACCATGAGCCATCAATTTTTCTGCAATAGTAGGCAAATTGCCAACGCCCATAACAAAGCAAAGTGTGTCTACTGCTGTAGCAAGGCCTTCCCAGTGAATGCCAGATACGGCTTTAGTTGGATCTTCATGGCCTGTTACAACTGCAAAGGATGTAGCCATAGCGCGTTGTGTTACAGGAATACCTGCATAAGCAGGTGCTGCAATTGGAGATGTTACACCAGGTACAAACTCAAATGGTACGCCAGCTTCACCAAGAGCCATAGCCTCTTCACCACCACGGCCAAATACGAGTGGATCTCCGCCTTTTAAGCGAGCTACGATTTTACCTTCTTTACCTTTTTGTACTAAAAGCTCATTAATTTCCCATTGGTGCATTGTGTGATCTTTACATTGTTTACCAGCGTAAATCAATTCTGCATCTGGGCGTGCCCATTCAAGTAAATGAGCATCTGCTAAATAGTCATATACAATTACATCTGCTTTTTCAATGCATTCGCGACCTTTTACAGTAATAAGTTTAACATCGCCAGGGCCTGCACCGATTAGATATACCATACCTGTCATTTTATGATTCCTTCCTCTATGAGAGCATCCACAATATGTTTGCCACCTTCTTCATATAAGGCTTTTGCAAGGTTTTTACCAAGAATTTCAGCTTTTTTAGCAGGGCCAGAAATTTCTCCTTCGTACACAGTTTTACCGTCGAGGGAGGCAATCATAGCCTTTAGTATCAATTGACCTTTATTAATAGTACCATGTACACCCATCGGCACTTGGCAACCACCATTTAACTGACGCAAGAAGCTGCGTTCCCCTTCAACGGCATAGCGTGTAGCTTCGTCGTTAATAGGAGCTAGCATTTCAAGCATTTCCGTATCGTCAGCGCGGCACTCGATAGCAAGAGCACCTTGACCAACGGCAGGAATCATTTCATCAGCTTTAAATACTTGGGTAATTTGATCATCTAAGCCCAACCGTTTAAGACCAGCTTGTGCCAAGATAACACCATCTAGCTTCTCTGTTTCAATCTTGCTTAAGCGGGTTTGTACATTGCCGCGGATAACCTCCACCTTAAGGTCCGGTCGCACATGTAATAATTGGGCTTGACGGCGCAAGCTACTCGTACCGACGCAAGCACCTTCAGGCAATTTATCTAATGTTTTATACACAGGGCTTACGAGCGCATCGTAAGGAACTTCACGGGCTGAAATAGCACCTAGCGTAAGACCTTCTGGCAACTCTGTAGGCATATCTTTCAAGCTATGTACGGCGATATCGATGTCGCCTTTATGCATAGCCTCTTCTAGCTCAGCGGTAAATAAACCTTTGCCACCAACTTGAGCCAGTGGTTTTTCCAAGATACGGTCACCCTTTGTATTAAAGTGAACAAGCTCTACTGTAATGTTTGGGTACAGACGTTGTAACTCTGCACTAATATGTTCAGCCTGCCATAGGGCAAGGGCACTTTTTCGCGTGCCGATTCGAATATGATCTCTCATGGCATTAGCCTTCTTTCTCAAGATTAAACATATCTTTGAATAAATCCCAGTACAAACCTTCTTCCTCTGTACCGGCGATTTCGTTAAAGTGAATCATCGGTTCACGCAACATTTTGCGAATGATCATGCGACTCATAGAGTCCATAATACGGCGCTCTTTATCTGAAATGTCAGGTAATTTCGCCAATGCACGATGTAACTCACGACGGCGAATGCGCTCTGCTTTTTCCGTGAGCAATGCCATCATAGGGCGCACCGTTAGATAGCTCAATTTATCTAATAATTCTTCAATGGCATCGTGAATGATAGGCTCTGCACGACGAGCTTCTTCTTCGCGTTGTGCCTTATTTTCTTCTACTACGCTTTCAAGGGAATCAATATTGAATAAATAAATACCATCCATATCTGCCACAGTAGGGTCGATATCACGAGGTACTGCAATATCAATCATAACGATAGGCTCACCCTTGCGAAGAGATGCAATTTTCTTTGCTTCTCGTTCCGTAATAATATAATGTGGCGCCCCTGTAGATGTGATGAGGATGTCCGCATCTTTAGCGTAATCTACAAAGTTATCTAGCTTAACAGCTTTACCATTAAAGCGCTCTGCTAAAGCCTCTGCCTTGGTAAAGGTTCTATTAGATACAAAAATCGTTTTTACGCCCTTTGCTTGTAAGTGCGTTGCGGTCAACTCACTCATGGTACCAGCACCTAAGATGAGTACCGTCGCTTCAGATAACGGTTTATCTAGGCTGTCCTCCGCAAGGTTAACAGCAGTGTAGCTAACGGATACAGGCGTATTAGCAATACCTGTGTTCGTCCGTACCTTTTTACCAACACTAATAGCGCGTTGGAATAAGATATTAAAAATTGTGCCTGTGCAACCTGCGCTATAAGCCTGAATATAAGCCCCTTTTAATTGGCTCAAAATTTGACCTTCCCCCAACACAAGGGAATCAAGGCTTGCAGATACGCGGAATAGATGTTCAATGCAATCGCGCTCTTCATAGAAGAAAAAGGCATCTTCATCGATGTGGTCGGCACCTTTTAAATCCTTTAACACAGCCAACATATATTCTTTAGGGAACTCTACACCTTCTAAGGCCGCATAGATTTCAGTTCTATTGCATGTAGACAATATAACGCATTCTGCTACACAGTCAAATTCATAGAGGCGGTTCAGTGCTGAGGCTACCTCGTCCTTATCAAACGAGAAACGTTCACGCACCTCTACAGCGGCACTTCTATGATTTAGACCTAATACCACTAATTTCATGGTCAAGTTTCTCCTCTATAGTCATCCACTCTCCCTTGAGAATGGCTTCAAAAGTTTCTACGGTCAGATGGTCTCGCCAAAATTTCTGTCGAGCCTCTGGGGTAGGAAGTAGTAACTTTACTTCTTCTCTAAATATTTTAAGTCTAGGCATAGCCTTTTGCAACTGGCCATAACGATTCATCATATCTTGCTTTACGAGGCGATTGATACGTGGGCCTACGTTATTAGCACTAATAGCGATATGAAGATCACCTAGTTCAAGGGATGAAGGTACAGTAAATCTGCACGCCCTAGGGTCATCACTGCGATTAGTCCAAACGCGGTGTTTTTTACCTATCTCGTATAACGTATCGTTTAATTTGCTATTATCTGTACAGATAAAGAACAAACTGCTCGTTATAATGTGGTGTTCATCATCCATTGTGAAAGCACGGTCGTACCACGTGATACGATTATCCTTTGCCCATTGGCAAATCCTATCTGTTACAGTGGGAGCAATCACCACAATGTTGCATGGCTCATCAATAAAGAGCTGCATTCGTCGCTCTGCGACCTTCCCGCCGCCAACGAATAGGATTGTATCTTCAGTTGTAGGTTGAAATGTTATGGATACCATGGCTGTCCTACTATATACAAAAAAATCGGCTTGATGGTCAAGCCGATTTTCAATTGCCTACATGAATCGTTTCAGATATACGCCGATACGCCCCTTACGAGATGTACCTGTAATGGCTTCTACCTTCATTCGGCCACGACCACGCATAGAGATTACATCCCCTTCTTTAACTTCTTGGGATGCACCCTTAGCTGGTTGCCAGTTTACTTGTAATAAGCCCGCATTGATAGCACTCACCAATTTAGTGCGCGATACACTAAAACCAGAACTTGCTACCGCATCTAAACGCAAAGAAGCAACTGTAGTGCGGACTTCTTTAATTTTTTCTTCTTTTGGTGCAATATCTGATAACTCAATAGCCTCTACAGATACGGAAACCATAGCAATTTTCGTAAAGTTTTGAATTACAAAATCAGCCACGCTTTCATCCACCATAATCTGAGCGCCCCCTTGTTGGACGATAACGTCCCCAAATTTGGAGCGATCAATGCCTAGGCCCATTAAGGAGCCAAGCACATCGCGATGAGTGAGCAATCGGAACCGAGGGTCCCAATTCACCTTGAGGGCGCGAATGCCCATATCTACAGTACCGTTAAAGTCGCGGTCTACGAAAGCGATACGAATGCGTTCCGCTCCTTCATAGCCACCATCAGTTTTAACTGTTAACTGTGGGTAATTAGCCTTGATAGCATCTGCAATAACAAGGCCTGCAGGGCTCGTAAAGTCCGCCACACGATAGGGACGACCTTTTACAACCTGCTCAGCCAAATCTAGCATGCGACGAGCTTCCTCGCCACTGCCACTGGCCTCAAAATATCGTATTAATTTACTAGTATCTGCCAAAATTATTTCCCCAACTCATTCGACCGAGCAAGACATGCTACTACGCCATCTTGGAGAGCACTGCGAAGTCCACCTTTTTCCATAGCACCAATACCAGCAATGGTAGTGCCACCAGGGCTTGTCACCTGATCTCGTAGTACCGCTGGATGATTGCCACTTTCAAGAGCCATCTTACCTGCACCGTACATCGTTTGAGCCGCCGCCTTTATGGCCAACTGACGTGGCAAACCAATGCGAACACCCGCATCAGCCAATGCATCAAGGATGACAAACATATAGCCAGGTCCCGCACCAGATAGTGCGCCTAAGCGATCTAAATCGGCTTCGCTCACCACTACTACCTCGCCCACAGCCTCAAATAAGGCTTGTACAGCACGACCAAGGTCAGTATTCACATCATCCCCGGCGAGTGCCGTCATGCCAGCACCGATAGAAGCCGGTGTATTTGGCATAGCTCTAAACCAGTTAGCTTGTGGAATCGCTGCATCTAGAGTATCTAAGGTAATACCTGCAGCAACGGAAATCATAACAGTCCCATAAGGTACTTCTTTTAACGTCTCTAATACAGATGGTAACACTTGTGGTTTTACAGCCAATAGAATAGTATTGTACTCATGCACATTAGGCATAGTCGTAAAGCCTACTACACCAAGCTCCTCTGTAAGAGCCTTACATTGTTCTTCGCGACGCACCAGAATGTGTGTATCACTTGCTTTCAACACGCCATGCTGTAATGCACCGCGCAATAGAGCGCCACCCATTGAGCCAACGCCGATAAATAAGGTTTTACCTAACATCGTTGTCACCACCATTTATAAAGAAATTATTTATTGTCCCAAGCGTATTCGTTTTGCTCAGTTTTGTTGCTATCATTATCAGAATAATCAATGGAAATGTTTACAGGTACGCACATGAAAATGTCTTTACCTACTTTTTCCAATTTGCCATCCAATGCAAAAGTCGCACCAGATACGAAGTCCACAATACGAGCTGCTTCATGAGGATCTGTATTTTCAAAGTTGATCAATACAGGACGCATGTCGCGCAATTGATGTGTAATATTTTCAGAATCTTCAAATACTTTTGGTTCAATTACAACTACTTTCATAGCTGTTGGACGTTGTGTCATCGTAGATTGGCCTCCTACCTTGCGTGGATGAAATTCAGATGCGCCGGATACTGGAGCTACTGGAGCTACTGGTGTAGGTTCCGCCTCGTATTCCTCTTCATCTTCATAGTCATAATCATCATATTCATAGTCATCATCATTTTTGCCTAAGAATAAGTTTTTTGCTTTGTCTAAATAATCTCCCAATGCCATTTGGATTTCCTCCTAATACATAACGCCACCGATTACTAGGCAACCCGAGCCTTAATAATACACACGTTCCCCAAAAATTGCTGTGCCTACACGAACGATGTTAGCCCCTTCTTCTAAAGCGACTTCAAAGTCGTGAGTCATCCCCATAGATAAATATTGAATCTGCCCTTCTTCAAAGTAGCGTTTCATATCCTCAAACAAGGCGTTCGCTACGCGGAAGATTGGACGAGCTTCCTGTGGATCATCAAAAAATGGTGCCATACACATCAAGCCCCGTACGCGTACATGAGGCAATGTTTTTGCATAGTCTCGTATTTCTGGAAACTCTTCAACGGTCATTCCCGTTTTAGAAGCTTCGCGAGCCACATTGACTTGCAGTAATACATCTTGTATCTTGTCGTGCTTTGCAGCAACCT
>CADFKY010000023.1 GCA_902834965.1 Veillonellaceae bacterium | reverse complement strand
CAAGCATAGCTTTACGACGGTCACCGAAGCCAGGAGCTTTAACTGCTACAGCTTTGAATGTACCACGTAAGCGGTTTACTACCAATGTAGCCAATGCTTCACCTTCTACATCTTCAGCAATGATAAGAAGTTCTTTACCTACTTTTACCACTTTTTCAAGTGTTGGTAACATATCAGCGATAGCACTGATTTTACGGTCAGTGATCAAGATGTATGGATTATCCATAACTGCTTCCATACGATCAGGATCAGTTACCATGTAAGGGGAAATGTAACCGCGGTCAAATTGCATACCTTCTACTACGTTTAATGCAGTTTGCAAGCCTTTGGATTCTTCAACAGTGATAACGCCGTCGTTACCAACTTTTTCCATAGCTTCAGCAATCAAGCCACCAATTTCTTCATCAGCTGCAGATACGCTAGCAACTTGTGCGATTTCAGCTTTACCAGAAACTTTAATGGAGCGTTTTTTAATTTCTTCTACCAAAGTTTTTACTGCTGTTTCAATACCTTTTTTCAAGATCATTGGGTTAGCACCAGCTGCTACGTTGCGCATACCTTCTTGAATCATAGCTTGTGCCAATACAGTTGCAGTAGTAGTACCGTCACCTGCTACGTCATTAGTTTTAGTAGCAACTTCTTTAACTAATTGAGCACCCATGTTTTCAAATGGATCTGGAAGTTCGATATCACGAGCAATTGTTACACCATCGTTTGTGATTGTTGGAGAACCGAATTTTTTATCCAATACAACATTACGGCCTTTTGGTCCTAATGTAACTTTTACAGCATTTGCCAATTGATCAACGCCACGACCTAAAGCGCGACGAGCTTCTTCATTAAACAAGATTTCTTTTGCCATATGTATTACCTCCTAGATAGTAACACTATCCAATGTATAGAAATATATGCCCTAAGGCAATATAGAATGTATCATTAATATGTATAGCCGTGAAAGCTATTAATCAGCTATTATAATACTGCCAAAATATCGCGTTCGCTAATGATCAAGTGAGTAGCGCCATCGATTTCTAATTCGCTACCAGCATATTTTGCGAACATAACAGTGTCGCCAACTTTAACTTCTGGAGCTACACGTTGACCATTGTCATATACTTTACCAGCACCTACAGCTACAACTACACCTTCTTGAGGTTTTTCTTTTGCTGTATCAGGAAGGAAGATACCACTTTTAGTTTTTTCTTCTTTTGCTTCTAAACGGATAAGAACGCGGTCAGCTAATGGTTTTAACATATGATGTCACTCCTTATTTACTAGTTATTATTTACAATTTATTAGCACTCTAAGTTACCGAGTGCTAATCACATGTATTATTATAACCGATGTCAAAATAAATGCAAGCAGAAATTTTGATTTTTTGACTTTTTAGTTTTTATTTGATATTAGACACAAAAAAACTAGTATAAGTTTTATCCTTATACTAGTCTTTTCATCTATTTAGAAACTTGATTTATTAATGCTTTACAGATATTAACAATACTATCTCGTTTCTTCATACTTAGGGCACGAATGCGATTATACGCTTCCTCTTCAGATATAGAGTATAAATCCATCAATATACCGGTCCCCTTTTGAATGATTTTACGATCTTCTAATGACTGTTCTAATTCAGCCATTTTTTCGCGAAGCTGCGCATCACTATGATAACGGCCTAAGGCCATTTCTAAGGTGGGAACCAATTGCTCTTCACGTACAGGTTTTATTAAATATCCATAAACGCCAGATTCTCTAGCCTTATTAATTAAATCCTGTTGACTATAACTTGTTAATAGTACGACTGGTGCTTCATGGTGAAAGCCAATTTGACGTGCTGCTTCGATGCCATCTAATTCCGGCATTTTTACATCCATAAGAACAATATCAGGTTTATATTCTTTACAAAGTTTAATGGCTTCTACCCCATTAGTGCCTTCTGCTACAACTTCATGACCACAGGATTCAATAATATCGCGTAGATCCATACGTATAAGGGATTCATCATCCACTATTAAAACGCGCATTTACTTCTCCTTCTTCATATGTATTGTTACTAGTACACCAACATCTGTATTTTCTACAGATAATTTACCTTTTAACTCATGGGTAACCAAATTATTAATGATAGTTAGTCCTAAGCGCTTATTGGAGTTAATAGAAAACTCTGGAGGTAACCCTTTCCCCGTATCAGAAAAAGCTAATACAATATATTCATCTAACTCTGTAACAGCTAAACGAATCTCTCCATTTTTACCATCTAAGCCATGTTCAAGGCTATTGGTAATTAGCTCATTAATTATGAGGGATACATAACTTGCCATATGAGAGGAAATCAACATATCCTCTCCACTATAAGTAAAGGTAACATCTTGGTCTTGTCGAACCATACTCATACGCAATAAGCGACATAGCTCGTCATAAATTGATCGGATACCTATATAATCCTCGTCATAATGGGATACAATATCGTGAACTAATGCCATACTTTCAATACGATTTATTCCCTCTTGCAAGGCTTGTTTAACCTCAGGTAAGCTAGAACGTCTAGCCTCCATACGCAACAATCCAGCTACCGTTTGTAAATTGTTTTTTACACGATGGTGAACCTCTTTAATAATCGAGTTCTTTACCAGCAATTCTTGTTGCTGCTTACTTTCACGGGTACAATCGTGAAGCACGAGGAAACAACGTGTTTCATTACGGCCCATAGCAATAGGAATCATATGTTGACGAATGACCATATCTTGATAGATTTCTTCACTAGTGTATATCGTTCTATCATCTAACACTTGTTGGATGGCTGAAACTTTTAAGGTACTGCTATAAATCGACGAGCCCACAAGTCGTCGGTCAAATCCTAGCAAATCTACTAGTTGTACAGCCGCCTCATTACCATACAGAATTCTATGAGAATCATCAAAAATAATTAAACCGTCAAAATATGAGATTGGTTCATACGATTGTATTTGCTCATCCGTAGCAGTCAGCATGAGCCGTTGCATCGTATCTGACAAGGTATATTCTTGCTCATATTGCTCTATCTTAATAGACGGAGACACGGTAAAAGCTATGCCCCCAATAATACGACCACCATTATCTACAACAGGAAAAACATGTTGTCGTTGATCATGTTCTACCCCAATAAGCGGTTGTCCATTTTCCATCATAGAATGCCATGTATTATTCCCTTTTAACTGTCGAGTAATAACACCTTGGTCACTTCGTTCAATACACAGCATATCGGCACGATGATGCATAGTACCTTGTGAGGACTCTAGAAGGGGTGTAAAAATCTGTATCCTTTGACGGGTCAATGACTCGCCAAAGGATATAAGTTTACTAATATGCTCTAATAATGAGGTTTGTAATGGACCTAATGGTGTTGTATTTAAAATATCTTGACCGATATCCACGATTAATCCTCTTTCCAAGATACATGACCAATTTCAATACTTGGTTTTGCATTCAATGTTAAATCTGCGAATTTACCGGCTTGGGCCATATAATAAGCGCGACAACCAATCATCGCTGCATTATCAGTGGACAAAATTTTATGAGGCTTGTAATAGGTAAATCCTTCTTTTTCGCACATCTTTTGTAATGCTGTTTGTAAACCTTTATTAGCAGAAACACCACCAGCTATGGTAATACGAGTTTCCCCCAATGTATGCGCTGCATCTCGTGTTTTCTCAACTAATACATCTACAATCGCCTTTTGGAAGGATGCTGCAACGTCTGCTTGATTTATCGGTTCATTCTTTTGCTGCTTACTATTTAAATAGTTTAACACAGCAGATTTTAAGCCACTAAAACTAAATTCAAAATTACCGGGCTCACTCAAAGCCTTTGGAAATTCAATAGCATCTGGATTCCCTTCAAGAGCTAAAGCATCGATATGAGGGCCACCTGGGTAAGGGAACCCCATAACGCGAGCAATTTTATCAAATGCTTCCCCTGCTGCGTCATCCCGAGTTTGTCCAAGGATATCAAACTCTTCATAGCCTTTTACATGCACTAACATGGTATGACCACCAGATACAACGAGGCTTAAAAATGGAGGCTCCAATTCTGGATTAGCTAAGAAATTAGCAAAGATATGACCTTCCATATGGTGAACTGGTACCAAAGGAATACCTGTAGCAAAGGATAGTCCCTTTGCAGCAGCTACACCAACCAATAATGCGCCTACTAGACCTGGGCCATAGGTAACGCCAATATGGTCTATATCTTGTAAGGTTACATTTGCATCGCGCAATGCTTGATCTATAACCGGTATAACTTGTTCTATATGATGGCGTGATGCGATTTCTGGTACAACACCACCAAATTTTCTATGAATAGGCACTTGGCTAGAAATTACATTAGATAAAACAGTACGCCCATCCTTTAGGACGGATGCAGATGTTTCATCGCAACTACTTTCCAAGGCTAATGTGTAAATACTCATTCTATTTCCTCTGAAACGAGAGACATAATATAAGCATCCTCTTTTGGTTCTGAATAATAATCTTTGCGAATTCCTTTAACAGTAAATCCTAGATTTCTATACATTGCCAAGGCAGGTAAATTAGATATGCGTACCTCCAAGAAGATTTCATGCATCCCTCTATTCAAACATTCATCTATTAATTCTTTAGTAAGTTTTGAGCCATATCCCTTACCACGAGCGGAAGGTAAAATAGCAATATTCGTGATTTGTCCTTCATCGTATACAAGCCAAGCACCAGCATAGCCCACAATATGATTTCCTTCACAAATAACCATATATAGCTTATTATCGGCCCCTTCAAGTTCAGCAAGTACAGAGTCCAAGCTCCATGGAACAGAAAAGGACTGTTGCTCTATCTCATAAATGGCTTGAGCATCATCTACCGTAGCTAACCGAATCTCCATTATTCTGCTCCTGCCGCTTCGGTAACAACAACTGTAGGATTTTGGTTTAACATGTCTGGATTATCCTTATGGCGTTCCTCCCATAAAACCTCTGCTTCAGAGCGACGGATATAATAAGGAACCATATCCATTGGATCACATATCTCTTCACGGATAACTAAATCGCGTCCCGCTAAAAGTAAAGAACTGGCTTTTGGAATGCGTTGTGAAATATCTAGAATAGTCATATTAGTATCGTTTTCATCTAAAAGCTTTTCAATACGCTTGATACCATCACCTAAGAATAAGACCTCTTCCTTAGTTTCTCGGAACTTTTCTAATAAATCACTAGCAGCTATAACAAAAGGCTCTTCTTTACATACTAGCTCATTGTTTTCATATCGATACAAGCCAGCATATACATGCTTTTTCTGAGCATCGATCACAGTACAGATAGTTCTATTTGTATATGAAACATTATGAGCCAAACTATCCATGGTCATCACACCGTACAATGGAATTTGTAAGGCATAAGCCATAGCTTTTGCAGTCCCCATACCTATACGCAATCCTGTAAATGAACCAGGACCAATGCTAACTATAATACCTTTTAGTTCATTCTTTTTTACTTGTGAGGCTCGCAACAACATGTCGATGTGAGGTATTAGCTGCTCAGAATGAGTTAATCCTGCTTGAATGGTTAGTTCACCAATCAAGTTTGTTTCATCCATTAAGGCCACACTCGATACGAGCGAACTTGTCTCAATTCCCAACCACATATGGGCCTCCTATATCTACTAAATCATCTTTTGTAAGATAATCACTACTTAATGTAATAGATCGGCTTGTATCATCAATACGAGTCAGATATATCCATAATGTTTCATCTGGTAATTCATCAGAAAATTTATCAGCCCACTCCACAATGGATACACAGTCCTCTGTATATTCGTAAAAGCCAATATTTTCTAGCTCACTTATATCATCCAACCGGTATACATCAAAATGATATAAATGTGTTCTATCAACATCGTAAGTATTCATGATAGCAAACGTAGGGCTTGTAATCTCCTCTGTAACGCCAAAGCCTTTCGCAATGCCTTGGGATAGATGTGTTTTTCCGGTCCCCAAATCACCAATTAAAGCAATGCATAAAGGGTCTCCACTTTGTTTGACCCATTTGCCTAATAGTTGTCCAAATTGTTGTGTATCTTCAACTGTATGAGTCTCTAATTGAACCTGTGCCTTATGATTCATGAAAATGATTATATCCTTTCGCTTCTATGGTCTTAATCGTTTTATCCGGTGTTACCATCTGCACCTGAGCTGGTCCAGATACAACTTCACCAATTATTGTAATGCCTGCTAAATTCTCTAATTTAGAAAGCAATGATTTAGGAGCCGTAAATACTAGTTGAAAGTCTTCACCACCATACAATGCATAATCTACTGGATTAGTCTGCAAATACTTAGCTAATTCATAAGTCTCCTCATGTAGTGGAATAGCTTTTTCCTCTATGACAATAGATACATTGCTAGCCGATGCAATTTCATTTAATTCACTACCCAGACCATCACTTATATCATTCATACTATGAATACCTAATTGTCTCAATTGTTGGCCCAATTCTATTTGTGGATCTGGACGTTGATGACCAACCTTTGTCATATGATAACCATCTAAATTATATGATAAGGCGCCCAAACCTGTAGCAGCATAACCTACGTAATTTGTAATGCCTACAATATCACCTACTTGCGCACCACTACGCATAATAGCAGTTCCTTTAGGAACATCACCGATAATTGTTACGGTCCACACCATGGGCCCTTCCGTACGCACCGTATCCCCACCAAGTATATTAAGATGATATTTTGCGCATTGATCTTTTATGCCTCTATAAACTTCATCAAGAATAGCCGTATCAACATATTCAGGTGCCGCCACAGATAGCACAATTTGACGAGGAGTGCCACCCATAGCAGCAATATCACTCAAATTGGCCGTCATGAGGCGATAGCCTACATCATAGGGCTTCATATAGTGAAAACTAAAGTGAACCCCTTCCACCATCGTATCAGTGCTAATTAATTGATCTGTTTCTTCCTTAGCACTATATACAGCACAATCATCACCAATTCCTGTAATCACAGTACTTTGATCATATATCGTATTATCTTGAATGTGGCGAATGAAATTAAATTCCCCTACATCTTTCAATTGCATCTCATCACCTGGCTTCCGATTAGTATACATATTGTATTGTAACATATATAAAAGACAACAAAAATAGCAGATAGTTGATATATCAACTATCTGCTATCAATGAGCCTAACTTAATTATTTTTTAATTAGGTTTGTCATCCGTTTAACAGGATCTTTCGTATCAAAGGAACCTACAGTAGGTACCTTTTTACCATTGCTAACGAAGAGAACACCATTAATATTATCAAAGGATGTCAATGTATTTACAATGGCAGCCATTTGTAATTTAACAGTTAAGTCCCCACCATTACCTTTTACGAAAGCGTCATTCACTTCTACAGAAGCAATGCCGTCCTTTACAGTAACGGATGTAATTTTAATATCCTTGGAGAATACTGGATATTTTTGTGCTCTATCAGCTTTTAACATCGCTAGAAGAGCAGCTTTAGGCGTTACTTTGTCCGCCTCCATCTCAACGGTTGATTGTTTTACCCCTGAGCCATCCTCTGTTGGAACAAAGAAGGCCATCTTAACCATTTCTTGAGATGTTTTTGTTGTTTCTGCATCCTTATTGACTTTCGTCTCTTGCACAGGTTCACTTTTACCCGTTGTAGGTGCTTGATTAGATGTACAACCCGCTGCAAATGCAAGCAAACCTACGCAGAGGATCGACAGAACTTGTTTACGTAATTTCATCGATTAACCTCCAAAGTAACTAGCAATACCATTGGCAATGCGATTTGCAAAGTCTTCTTGTGTTTGAGGAGATTGCAATACACGTTCTTCATTAGGGTTGGAAATAAAACCAAGCTCTACAAGAACTGCAGGCATGTTAGAATGTCTCAACACATATAAGTTACCTTCTTGAATGCCACGGTCACCATTGAAACCTGGAACGCTAGCAATTTGAGATTGTACCTTTTGTGCTAATCGAGCATCATTGCCTGTTTTACTATAGTAGTATGTTGCAATACCACCAACACTTGGGTTGTTGAATGCGTTAATATGCACACTGATGAGCGCATCAGAATTGCTACGGTTTGCTACGTTAACACGAGCACCCAATTCATCAACACCACTTGCATTAGGACCGTATACGTCTACATCTGTAGTACGAGTCATAAGCACTTTAGCGCCACGATTTTCTAGAGCTTTTTTCAAGTACATAGAAATCGGTAGTGTAATATTTTTCTCTTGTACACCATGCGGCCCAACGGCACCAGAGTCACTACCACCATGACCTGGGTCAATCGTAATTGTTTTACCAGATAGACCACCGCTAATAGAATAATTACCGGATCCTGTTGGCATATTTTTCGCAGGATGTGCAGAAGGAGATGGACGTTTGCCATAATAAGCAGGTTTAGGTGCCACACCTTTTTTCTGTACATCTACAACGATGCGATACGGTTTCTGATTAACCGTATCTTTCTTTAGGGAAAATACCTTTACATCACTCGTATCGATAGATGAAGGTGTCTTGATTGTTACCTTCACATCTCTGCCATCTTCTGTGAGTCTAGCAGAACTAGCTATGCTAGAGTCCATATTGATATTCGCTTTAGCAGTTTTTAGCTTTGTGTTCTTTAAGGTAACAGTCGTCGTTTTCCCATCTTTGCTAATCGATGCAGACGCTTTTACCGGTGCTGACAAATCCATAACCATACGAACATATGGTACCGGTGCATCAGTTCGTGTCACCCATCGAGCATCTTCAAGATTAGCTGCCTTTGCTTGAGTCAAGAATAGTGGTATCGCCATCAAGACAGCAAGGCACATAAAAAATAGTTTACGCAATACATTCACTCCAATCTAACTGACATACGTAGTGTCCAAACCATAGAGATGGGTCGATGATATCTTTGTGAATCAAAGTCTCATCGTTCCAATCTATCCATAAACTAATGTTAGATTATAGATAGATTATTTCATACAAACATGAAGATTAGTATGCCGATTATACATATTACTATATAAAGTCTTTATACAGTACACACAAAAATCAGTTGCTTAAAATTAATTTTTGTGCTATGCAATCGATACTAACGTTCAGTTGTAATTTGCCATTCATTCCCATCCGTACTAATGTGAATACGTCCCATCGTATCTGTACGGTAAATGGCAATATTGTTTTCCTGCAAACGACGTAATGTTACATCGTGAGGATGACCATAACTATTATACATGCCATTTGAAATTAATGCACTTTCTGGTTTAATAGATTTCAAAAAATCTTCAGAGCTACTTGTGCGAGAACCGTGGTGACCTACCTTAAGAACACGGGCAAACAGTCTAGAGTTCTGCTCTTTTATGAGTTTTTTCTCTTCTTGTAATTCTGCATCACCAGTAAAGAGCATAGAGAATTTACCAAAAATTAACTTACCTACAATAGAGTTATTATTAAGATCTGGCGCTCCTTTTTTATCTGTTAAAGGTTCAGTCCAAGGTGCATATACAACAAATACCGCTCCATGACCAAAATCCACTACATCACCACTACGCAATGTAGACCGTTGGATTTTATTTTTATCAATCCATTTTTCATAGGTTTTATACATATTATTATCAACAGAAATGCCATCATCATACACATGTTCAATAGGCATGGCTTTTGCAATGGCATAAAAACCACCCATGTGGTCAGCATGAGGATGTGTGATAATTACATTTTTTAGCTTTGTAACACCCATAGATTTTAATTGGGCTACAATATTCTCACGATGCTCAATATCACCTGTATCAATCATACTATATTCATCGCCCACCTTGAGCAATATGGCATCGCCTTGACCAATATCTAGCATATATACATCTAGATGACCTTCAGGATTCGTCTGCTTCGTATCAATTGAATAGCCTTCATTTACACTAGTGCTATTCTGAGATGCTGCATTAGCTACATCTTTATTCGTGCATCCCGCAATAGCAAAGATTGGAATACATAGCACTAACAAAAAGGCTATAAATCGCTGTATTTTATTTGTCATTCTTATTCTCCCAATAATTCACTAATGACACAACCTATCGATGTACTTACATCACTAGGTGTATACCCCCAAGTTTTAGTATCACTTAGTATATCTGCACTTCGGCTATGTACATAGACACCTAAAATTGCACCATCTTGCAAGGAATAACCTTGGCTAATAAAACCTGCAATAATACCTGTTAATACATCCCCCATTCCGCCAGTTCCCATACCAGCATTTCCAATAGTATTAACGTATACTGTACCATCAGGTAGTGCCACAACAGAAGGAATTCCTTTTAGCACTAATACAACTTGATGCGCTTTAGCAAATGCTCGAGCCAGTGTAATATAATGACGTTCAATCCATTTTATTGGTAAATCTATAAGTCTACTAAATTCACCTAAATGAGGTGTCATTACACAGTATGGCAGATTTTTTTGCACCTTATATACGGACTCAATATGTCCATCGCGCAAAGCATCTTTATCTACAGACCCTACATGCCCCAATGCATATAATGCATCTGCATCAATGACGAGAGCGCCTTCACAGGAATCTATAGCTTGATTTACTACATCTGGAATATCTGTAGTGCGCCCCAAACCAGGACCAATAGCAACTACTTGACGTCCGTCATAAAGGGATTCATTTTCATCGATAGATGTTACCATTACTTCCGGTATGATACGACCTTGCACAACTTGTTTAATTGTATCTGGAACGCCTAATGTAACCTTACCGGCTCCACTGTGAGCAGCAGCTTCTGCGGCCAACATAGGGGCTCCCACCATATCACTAGATCCACCGATAATCAAGGTATTCCCATTTATACCTTTATGAGCCATTGGAACGCGATAATTAATTAGAGTTTCTGCTAAATCCGAATCAATCGTTATAGTACTATCTCGATCAACTAATACGTGTTGCCAAGGTGCTCCTAGCGGTGCAACAATAGCTGTGCCCCCTATGGCCTTACCAGGATATAACAATAAACCTTGTTTAATAGCCCCAAAGGTAACCGTATAATCATAAGTCAATGTTCCCTCTGAAATTTGACCAGAAGAAGCATCTAGCCCTGCAGGTACATCAATAGCCCACAAATCAAAATTATATTGACTACGCATAGTATCAATATCATGCAAAACATCGATGGTTAAATCCCGCAATCGGCCTGTTAAGCCTGTGCCCATAATGCCTTCTACAACAATAGCCACATTAGACCAATCATTGAATTCGTCATACGTATCAATGATACACCCCATTGCTTCACATCTTTCAAGTTGCATTGCAAAGAGGTCACTACATTTGCTCGTATCACCGACAAGTACAATTTGTACAGGTACGCCTTGTTCTAATAGATGACGAGCGGCTACAAGACCATCTGCCCCATTATTTCCTGTACCACAGATAAATAGCACAAAACTATTGATTGAACGTGCATTATCTAAGGAAAATAAGTCATATTGTCCCCATAGTGCATCTACAATGCCACGTCCTGCATTTTCCATTAGAATTTCCAAAGATACACCTAACTGCTTAGGTACCTCTTGATCTATATATCGAGCATCTTCAGTTGTTAATATTTGCATCTTATGCTCCTTCAAGTATAACCGTGCTCATTGCATATTCTTTGCAATGGCTAATCGACACATGTATATCAGTATAACCAAATGTTTCATAGATTTCTTTGAAAGTATCTTGTAGACGAATTAAGGGGGCCCCCAATTCATCATGATAAATTTCTATATCTTGCCATGAACCATGGCGCATTCCCGTTCCTAATGCTTTAATGAAAGCCTCTTTAGCAGCATATATGCCAGCATAAGACTCATAACGCCCCTTATTTCGACTTTCACAATAATCAATCTCATGAGGCGTATATACACGGTCGCGAAATGATTGAGATTTCTCTAAAGCTTGACGGATGCGGTCAATTTCTATAATATCATTCCCTAATTTCATAATAACTCCTAAATTACCCTATCATTTATATTATACACTCTTAAAGTGGATAAAAACATAGATAAAATCTAGGCATTTACAAAGAATGGCAATGTGGCTAGACTGTAAATTTCTACCTTACCTTTACGGTTAACCGCCACGTACATCTGACCATTACGATAATCCATATCTTCTACTTCCATACCTGACGTATAAGGAATTATATTCTTAACAACACCTTCATTATCAACAGAAACAAAGGTTGTTAAGGTTGTAAATATAGTATTACCATTTGCTGCATAGGCGCCATTATTATTTAAGTCAGTATGCTCTGCATCAATCTTATACGTTTTTACCTTATTAAAATTTGAATCATAGTAGTTAATAGTACGATGAGAATTTGTTAACGGTACAATCGACACATATTCATTACGCTCTTTGTCAAAGGCGAAATTAAATACCTTTTCTTTCAATTTAATAGGCGCCTCAACAATCATACTATCAGCTTCAATAGGTGTAACAATATATCCATCTATAACAGCATTCGTCGTATAGTAACGATTGTTATTCGGATTATAAGTTAACGTATTCATATGACCTAATAAACGTTTTTGACTATATTCATACTTAGCAACCACTTGCAACGTCGTGGGATTAATTTCATAAATGATTTGCTTTGTATTATCAGCATTTATACATGCAAGGACAAATACATCTTTTTTGGAGTTATAACAAAAGCCTTGGCACTGATTAACAGAACTATCTAATGGTATCTCGGCCAATCGTGTTAACGGTAACGGCATTTGGACAGCACTTACAGGTTGTGCAAGCTTTGGTATATCAAAGACATTAGCAATATATTCAATTACACCTTGATCCATACTTTCACCTCAAGCAAACAAAAATGTATATAATCGTATATTAATTCGCAAATATAAATATATAAAAAATAGGCGGTAAGACAAAAGTCTTACCGCC
>CADFKY010000022.1 GCA_902834965.1 Veillonellaceae bacterium | reverse complement strand
TAATCTGATTATAATGTTTCTATAGAATGAAAGTCAAGAAAAATCTCAACTTTCACCTTATCCTTACATTCGTTCATTATTTAATAGCCATATATAATCCAATTACTGATTTCCCTAGCCCCCTCTAAATTCAGAATATTTATATTGTGTTCCCTTAAATACTAATAGTATACTGAAACTACATATGTTATCAGGTTTTACTGATTATTATGCGAAGGAGAGAGTATGAGTTTTTATTTCACGGATCAAATACAGCAATCTTTCAATAAAATATTCCACCAGTGCAATAAAGATATCGCTTGGTCGGGCAAGGCTGAGCTAGAGGCCCTTGTGAAATTGGACGAGGAAGGGCAAAAGATTCCAGGTATCGGCGATGCGTATGCCATCTTAGCGCGCGTTTATTCGGGGCCGCAGTTTACATGGATTGAAGCAGGCTTCCCTGAGGATGACACTAAGGCGTATAGTTATTTACATACGGCCATCCGCAAAGGCAGTGCCATTGCTATTTTGCAGGCTATGCGTACCTCAGGTGCCCTTACACCAACCATTGAAAAAGAGCTGCCTATGACAAAGGACGAAGCATTCCAGCGCGTCTATGAAGGCGCTCAAAAGGGTTGTTCCTACTGTGCCTACGCCATTGCCAATGTATTCCAATGGGAGGATTACCGCCTCTTGCCATCTGCACAAAAGATAGTTAATGAAGGTGAACCATCTGGCGTTGTCCATTTCTTAAAGTCTTTATTTGTACAACCGAATCAACATAGATTGTCCGCAAAAGTAACATCTATAGCACAGCAATGGTTGCATAAATCCGCAGCCGCAGGTCTTGTCATTGCGTACCGTAACCTTCGCATCACCTATGCCGAGAAAGGTAATAAGGCAATGGAGGAACACGTTATTTTTGAAGGCGCTGAAGCAGGTTTGCCACTCATGATGTATTTAGCAGGCGATATATGTAAGTCGCGTGGAGAGCATGAACGAGCTCTCGAGTATTTTGAGCGCGGCGCAGCCATGAATAATGGCCTGTGCTTGCGTGAAGCTGCTGAATATTATGCTAAACCAGGTGAGTCTCACAGAAGAATCCCTCAAGATATTCAAAAGGCCCTCAAATACTATGAACGTGCCGCTATAAGCCCAGATTATTTAGACTTTAACGACCACGCTTATGTTACAATGCAAGCCATCATTATTCGCACATTAAACATCGATGGGCAATCCCAAGACTGGTCTCGCATTGCTCACTTATTGCAACATCCAGCTATTTACAGTCTCGATAGCCTTTGGCCATATCTCGCTTATGTATTTACGTTCAAAAAAGGTAATACCCCTGCCATAGAAACCGCCGTAGAGTGCGTTGATCAGTCTAGCAAATGTTACGATAGATACGGCAGTTATGACTATGCGGACCATCTATGGCAACTGGCAGCGGGCTATTGCTACGAAATTGGTGCCATTACAAAAAGGCCAGATTTAGACCAAGCCGTTACCTTCTATGAGCACGCTCGTGAAAGCATCAACCGTCTCAACACAAGAACTGATAATTGTTTTGGTACTGGTGAGCCATTGGTAATTCCAGACGAAGCATCTGAACGGTTAGAGGCCTTTGAACTCGTTGATGGTCACTATCAGTACAAGGAAGGGATAACGCAATCTTCTACAACGTGTAATCCTATGCCACCTGCTTGGCCACAAAACTCCGTTGACGTATTAGAAATCTTCGAGGAATCGACTACGGGTTGGCGCACTAATAAATATGACTGGGATTTTATTCAACACGAGTGGGATACACAAAAATATCTCAGCTTTATTATCTATGATAATCGCCAATCTATAGGAAACGTTATTCACGATGTGTACAGCATCGTTATGTTTCACAATGAAGATAAAAATTCTTGTACCATCTATCTATACGGCTACATTGAGGATCCTACGGAACTCGATGAAACCTTGGATCCTACAGTATATGAAATAAGATACTTCAAGGAGATGTCCATTCCTGAAGGGCTCGGTTTAATTAAAGACTTCTATGATAATGCTACATTGCCTGTGATTGATGAAAGCTGGGAGAAACAGTACAAAAACACTACGCCGCCACGAGAATATGTATTAACTTGTGACAACGATATCTTCTACCTCAATCAATATGAATATCCAAACCAAATGATTAAGGACGCCTTAGAAGGCGTAGCGAATGGTAAGTATGATGTGATTTCGGTTCGCCCTTCTAGCATTGATGATCACTGTATTAGCTATTATATCGAGCGCAAAAAAGGGAAAAACTTACGCATTCAACTCTATGCCACAGTAGACGAGGACAACGAATATGTCTTTGAGCGAGAATCTTGCAACTTAACATCCATTAACTACTGGATTCAAGAATCTATAACAAGCAACAAACTTCCAGATTTAAGTGATTGGGATGAAATAAAACAGAAATAAGAGTATTATTTTATTAAGAACATACTACGACTAAGAAAGGAGGAATACGTTGGAAACGTGGAAACGAACGGTATACATCAGTTTAGTCTGTGTATTCTGTACAGCCTTTGGTGTAAGTCAGCTAGCTCCAATCCTGCCTTTATACTTTCACGATTTAGGCGTCCAAACACCAGAAGCAATGTCCTTATGGTCTGGTTTAGCAACCGGTGCAACCTACATAATCGTTTGCTTAGCAGCACCATTTTGGGGGCGTGTGGCGGACAAAAAAGGTCGAAAAATTACATTAATACGATCTAGCTTTGGCATGGCCTTATGTAATGCTTTGATTGCCTTTCAAACAACCCCAGAGGGAGTCGTACTAATTCGTTTAATCCAAGGTCTTGTGAGTGGCTTTTACTCTGCATCAATCACCTTGATTGCGTCGGAAACTCCTATTGAACGAACAGGTTGGGCCTTAGGTTTATTAGCCTCTGCCAATCTTGCAGGTTCACTAATAGGGCCTTTATTGGGTGGATATATTGCAGATACAGTAGGCATTCGTAATGACTTCATCATCGTCGGTACGCTCATGGGTTTAGCTGGTGTGCTAGCTACTATATTCATCCATGAAAATTATGTACCAAAGCCTAATCCTGAAAAACTTTCCATCCGCAAGTTAAAAGAGCAAATACCAGAATTTAATAGCATTGTCGCATTATGTGTAGCCTCCTTTATCTACGCAATATGTATTATGTCCTTACAACCTGTTATCTCCGTATATATTAAAGGAATCGTTCCTAGCGACACAGAAAATCTCGCATTTATTGCAGGTGCCGTATTCTCCGCTATGGGTATTGCTCAACTTATGAGTAGCTCTCCACTAGGTAAATTAGTCGATAAAATTGGCCCCCGTAAAGTGTTAGTAGTCTCTCTTATCTATGTAGGGGTTTTAAATATCCCTCAAGCCTATGTTTCTGATGTATATCAACTTGCCATCATCAGATTCCTACAAGGTTTTGGTTTAGGTGGTATGCTTCCAGCTTTAAACACCTACCTATCTTCCAAAACACCTCGAGAATTTACAGGCCAAGTATTCTCCTATAATCAATCCTGTCTATTCTTTGGCTATTTCTTAGGATCTGTCGGCGGTGCTAGCCTTATGGCATGGCTAGGCTTTACTACACTATTCTGGGTTAGTGGTGGCTTATTTATTATTTCCGCTCTATGGATTGGTTTCAAACTAAAATAATAGAAATTTACAATATAAATAGAACCACATAACTCTACAATATAAAGAGAACCCCTTCATGATGTTAATCATAATGGGGTTCTTTTCTTATGCATTTTAAATTTAAAAGCTTTAAGCTGTTTAACTTTATATCATTATAGTTGCACAACTACATGTTATCTAATTATAGTAACAATAGCATAATCACTACTGTAGCAATAATACATGGTACAGCATTACGTTTTGCCATTTCCATAGGATTGATACCAGCAAGGCCGGCAATGATGATACCTGCACCTGCTACTGGACTCATACTACGACCGATACCAGCACCTAATTGGGCCATGGAGCCCAGTTGCATAATGCCATAGCCAAAGTCAGCTGCATGAGGTGTTACCGCACCGTTAAACGCAAGGGCTGCTGCATTACCAGAACCAGAAATAACAGCTAATAAGAATGGACCAAAGGCAGCACCGATTTGAGCAATTTGTTGAGAGTTCTTCATGCCATCAATGAGTGCACTTGTAAGGCCGATGTACTGCATACCAGCTGTAAAGCACGCCGCTGCAGCCATAAGACCAACTACATCGCACATGCCATCGCCAGTACCACGGAAGAATTTCTTAACTGCATCTGTTACATTAGGTCGTACTGCAATAATACCGATAGCCGTACCAATTAACATGGACACAGGAACGGAAATCTCTGGAATCACTGCTACTTGTTTACTACCAAGTACGAGTAATACAAGAGGAATGATTGGGATGATGGCATATAAGTAATTTACCTTGAATTCTTTGCCTTCTTCTTCGTTAGCATCTTTCAATACATACCCTGTATGTTCCTTCTTAACGATAGCTACGATATTGAGCAAGATCGCCGCTACTACAATGCCGATTATAGCTTGCATAGAGAAGCTAGCAATAACGGTCATTACGTCTTCACCGGCTAGTTGTGCTACTTGTGGGTTAAACATAAGGCCTGGGCTCAATGCACTACCCCAAGTTCCTAAGAAAATAGCAGAGCCTGCCATGGCAGGATGCACACCAGAGCGAATCAATGCAGGAATTAGCAATGCGCCCACAGCAGCTGCACAGCCTGCTGCAGTAGGCAACGCAATGTTGATCAAGAACGTAATAATAACAGCACCAGGGATGATGATTTTAGTCATCTTTTTAAGGCCTGCAGAGATGAAATATACCATGTGCTCTGTACATTTTGTATATTCCATAACATAACTAAAACCAAGTACTGTACAAATGGTTGGTACAAGACCTGGATTTGTAAGTTCTTTTACAAAGGCTGTCGTACCAGCACCAAGTTGCCCACCAATAAAGCACATTAATAAGCCCGATAGCAATAAAACGAGCCGTGTTTCAAACTGTTTAATAATGGCAATAAACGTCGCCACTACGATAACAATACCAGCAATAACCATATTCTCTCCAATCCGTGTACTTTCAACTTAAAACGGCTAACAATACTCTATTACATCTTAAATTTGAAATACACTTTTACACAATCTGATATCAACGGATATCTCTACTTACACAAGTTTTGTAGTTTCTAAACTAAGTTTTCTAAGCACTGTATCCAATACCTTAGCGCCTGTAACGATGTCATCCATTTCCGCAAATTCAGCTGGATTATGACTAATACCTTCGCGGCATGGGATAAAAATCATCCCAGTTGGAACATCATCGGCCCAGTGCATAGCATCATGACCAGCACCGCTTGGCATGGTCATATAGTCTACACCTACAGACTTAACAGCCTCTTCGATTTCTCGAATCATGGCCGGATGCATCGCTACAGGATGATCCTGTGCGATAGGCTCAATCGTATAGGATAAGCCTCGTTTCTCTGCAATAACATCAATAAATTCCTTAATGAGGGTAACTACAGAATCACGGGCCACCTTAGAAATACTGCGAATATCTATTCCTAGCTTCACCGCTCCAGGAATGACGTTCATCGCTCCTGGCATAACCTCAACAACACCGACTGTGCCAACTACTGGAGGCTCCTCTTGCATAGCGGCGATTTCCTCGATGCCAAGGATAATTTTAGACGCCCCACAGAGCGCATCATGGCGCAAGTTCATCGGTGTAGCACCGCTATGATCGGCATTACCACGAATGGTTACATAGAACCGTTCTGGTGCGGCAATACCAGTTACAACGCCGATAGGTTTCGCTTCGTGCTCTAACACCTTACCTTGTTCGATATGAATTTCTGTGAAAGACTTTACAGGTCTCTTATATTCCATATGCTCAATAGCATCTGGATTTAAATTACGCTCTTTCAATGCATCATACAAGGAAATGCCTTGTTTATCTACTAAGCGATGTAAATCTTGTAATGTCAATTCACCGCGCATAGCTTTACTACCCAATGTGGCTGCTCCAAAGCGGCTAGACTCTTCACACATAAAGTCTACTACTGCAATGGTATGGTCATGTTCAAAACCATCATCAATCATACTGCGAACCGCTTCGATAGCAGATAATACACCCACAACACCATCATAATTGCCCCCATTAGGCACGCTGTCCGTATGAGAACCAACCATGACTACTGGTAATTCTGGATTCTTACCAAGCTTATAGCCAATGACATTGCCAAATCCATCCGTTTCAACAGTTAGTCCCGCATCAATCATGCGATCTATAATATATTGGCGACCTGCCCAGTCTGCATCGGTAAAAGCAAGACGATGAATGCCTTCACCAGGTCCAGTAAACTGTGACATAGCTTCAAAATCGTTAGCTAAACGCTCTCGTTGAATCATATAACACCTCACAATCGAATACATCAATTACTGATAAATTATATGGTATCAATTGAATATCATACATATTGGCAACTGTATACCATATCCATTCTACTAGTACTACAGAATAACTATGATCTATATCATAGATATATCGAATCACTATTTAGAAATTAATCTATCAGTCAATAATTCTTATTTTAAATAGTGAGTTGCAATAGTACCTAATGCAACAATACCATTTAGCATATCTTCTTCGTCGATATCGAATAATGGATTATGATGAGGTGCTTTAATAGCTGAGCCCAATACCATATAGGTTGCTCGACCACCACGATCAATAACACGGTTTAAGAAATAGGCACAGTCTTCACTGCCACCGCCGCTATAATCGAATGGAACTTCTTTAAAGATACCTAATGGTTCAATGATAGATTGTACTTCGCGAGCTAAATCATCGCTAATACGTCCTGCAGGAGTTTCACCTTGTTTTGTAATTTCAAAGGTGCAATCATGCATTTCTGCAGCACCTTTAATAATCGTTTTAGTACGTTCAATCATGTAATCATTGATTTCTGTAGTAGCACCACGAGTTTCTAATTTAAGTGTCGCTACATCAGGAGTAACATTGCGACCTGTACCACTTTCAAAAACGCCTACATTCATACGAGATGCGCCCCCACTATGGCGAGCAATGGCTTGTAAGTTAATAACGGCTGTACAGCCTGCAAGCATAGCATTTTGTGCTTTTTCTGGAGAGCCTCCAGCATGAGCAGAATAACCGCGGAACACCGCATCAAGTTTTGTTGTCGCTAAGAAACCATGGTCGCTACACGCAAAACAATTGGATAGATTTTCATTAAATCCAATATGCATGCCGAACATCAAGTCAACATCATCTACTACGCCAGCCTCTACCATCGCTTTAGCACCACGTACGCCTTCCTCTGCTGGTTGGAAGATTAGTTTAATAGTACCCTTCAAGCCATCCTTATGTGTAGCAATATATTCAGCAAGGCCAAGGCCCATTGTCATATGTGTATCATGACCACAAGCATGCATAGCCTTCTCATGGCGGGAACGGAAACCATTCTTAGCAGGAATATGGTTAGATGCTTTAGATTCGATTACATCATTGGAATCCATATCTGCACGGAACGCTACTACAGGACCATCATCACTAAACTTCATAGTTGCCACAATAGCTGTTTTACCATAGCCCATCTTCTCTACTAGTTCAGGATCAGCACCTTCATCCATAGCACGAGCCATTGCTGCTTTCATAACATCCTCGCTAGGCAAGCCCATACGAGAATCTAAATCAAGCACTTCTGCACCGAGTGCCACATCATAACCCAAAGCAATTAGCTTTTCAGCTACTTTAGCGGCAGAACGATATTCGAGCCAAGCTGGCTCTGGATACATATGAAAATCTCGACGCATAGCGATAAAATCATCGCGGCGTTGTTGTACGAAATCTTTTACAGACATAGGAACCTCCTAAAAATTAATTAGTACTTATATATTAACTATATGAATAGATAAGTAAATAGTCAACCAAATAGGTCATGTATACAATATAAAGAGACTAGCTATGATATAATAATAGTAACAAAGAAGGTGCCTATGACATTAAATGTTAATAAAGAAAAACTCACCATTTTAGATGTACAATTTGATAATTATGAGGACTTTGATGCAGTTTGGTATGCCGTAGGTTCATCTATGATTGAAGACTTCACTCCTACAACTGAATCAGTTCTAGAATTAAAAAATTATGTTACAAACAGAAGGAAGGAACTACAAATTGGCTAAGAACCAATACAAAAGAAAGTATAATTAAGAACTTAGCTAAAATCTTAGATTGCCTAAATTTCTTTCATCCATTTAGGGAAGGTAATGGTCGCACACAACGTGAAGTTATTCGAGTATTAGCATTATCAAAGGGGTATAAAGCTCAAATTCGTGTTTCTGAAGATGATACTGTATATAATACCTATATGGACGGAACCGTACATGGCGACTTACAGAAACTAGAACTATTATTTGAAAAAATATTAGAAAAAATATAATATTTGATTACAAAAAACACATATACCTCATGGTATATGTGTTTTCGTTTGTTTATTTCATTTCTACTTTATTCAGTTTTTCTAGTACTTCTCGTTTAATTTGACGGTGTCGATCCCAGGCGATAATGAATACGGTTGCAATGATGCAAATCATGCCAAAAATACCGACCAGCGTAAAATGATTCCCTAGCAATACCCATCCAAAGATCGCTGCTGAGATTGGTTCTAATGATGAAAGTATAGAGCCTTGTATAGCACCAATGAGTCTAACCCCTTCCATATAAGCATTAAAGGATACGACTGTACCAAGTATGATGATGGCGAATAGTCCTAACCAGGTCATGCCATCCCAGAGGGCTTCCGATTCTACTTGTTGAAACATAGCTAAAGATAAAATACCACAGATAAACATGGCAAAGCCCACAATGGATGTGGTGCCATATTTCTTTAATAGCTCAATAGGTTGCAATGTATATACACAGATACTAGCTGCCGATACAAGCCCCCAGAATAAAGCAAGCACATTAAAGTTCGAAACATCTAGCCCTTCTTGCATGACGATACAGAGTGTTCCCACCAAGGCTAATACAATACAGAAAAACTCTGGTATAGATGGCTTTTTAAAGTATCTCAAAAACAAATAGATAATGATCAGCGTAGGCGCAACATATTGAAGGACCGTAGCAATACCGACGCCTGAAATGGCAATGGCCTTGAAGTATGAGTACTGAGATAAAGCAATACCTAAAATACCAAATACTAATAATTCCCCTATATCCTTAGGTTCTGTAAAGATAGAGAAAATACGCTTACCATCCCTTATATAAGCAAGTCCTATCGTCAATATACCTGCTATGAGCAAACGCGCTTCTAGTAGCCACTCCACATTGATATGCTTTGCATTTTCTAGGAATTGTACAGATGTGCCTGAAAGCCCCCAAAATAGAGCACCTAAAATGGCAAGGGCCATACCTTTCCATTGTTTTTTCTCCATACAACCTCCTATCACAACTACTTTCACATTATGTATAATCATAACAAAGAGGCCTCTAAACCGCAATATTCAGCAAAGAGACCTCAAACTATGTACGTTTTTCTAGAGCAATTATAATAACTGTAGCAATGATCATGGCCATGCCAATTAGCCCTAATGCACTAAATTGGTTGCCTAACAAAGCCCATCCAAAGAAAGCTGCCGAAATCGGTTCAATAGATGACAGGATTGATCCTGGCACTGCACCTATTCTCTTAACACCTTCTAAATAAGCATTAAAGGATACAATTGTCCCCAAAAAGACAACATTGAAACAGCCAATAACAGTCCATACATCCCACATAGCATACGAATTTGGCTGATGAAATAAAATAGCAGCAACAATACCACTGAGAAGCATACCGAATCCTACAATCGGCAAGGTTCCATATTTATATAGTAAATCTACGGGAGAAACACTATATACAGCGACCCCTACAGCAGATAGAAGTCCCCATACAAGCACGGCCAGTGGGAATCGCTCCATAGAAAAGCCATCATTCCCCATCAAACAAATCGTACCTACCAAGGCCAGTATAACGGAAATAATTTCCCCTTTAGAGGGCCTTTTACCATAACGGGCAAGCATATAAATAATAATCATTGATGGCGCCAAGTATTGAAGCACCGTCGCAATACCGGCCCCAGCTAAAGCAATGGATTTAAAGTATGTATATTGGCATAAAGCCATGCCAAATACGCCAAAAACGATAAGCCCTACCGTATCTTTCAAACTACGAAAGACATGGAAGATAGAATTGCCATATTTAAACCATGCATAGATAACAGTCAATAGTCCTGCTGTAATTAATCGCATGGTGACAAGCCATTCCAAGTTCATATTCCTAAAGTTACTTAAGAACTGTACTGAAGTACCTGATACGCCCCATAAAACAGCTCCTAATAGGGTTAGTAAGACACCTATAATTTCATATCGCTTCATAGGATTACTCGTCTAAGAGGTCTACATGTACTTTTACAACAACCTTGCGAATTTTAATAGGCTTATCATTAACAGCTAATAGTGGTCTATGGATATCAGATGGGAAGAATACTGTATAATACCCTTCTGGACAGTGGATGTGTCCTTCATCAACAGCTTCATTAGGATAGAAATAGCAATCACGATCTGGATAAGACTCCACAGGCTTTACGAGACCTTTATCTACAAAAAAGCCCATATTTTCTTCCCCATCTACCATGAATTGAATATCTACATAGTTGCGATGAGACTCAGGTTTTGTAGTTTCAAACAGCTTGGTTTCCACATCGTCTACATTGGCATACATCATGTCACCTTCAATGGCATGACGGCCGCCTGGCAATGCTTTCAAATCTGTATTTTTTAAGAAATCTAAAGCTCGTACGATGGCTTTAGGATAACCCATTTTTGTATAATCTGCAGTAATGCTAGAAAAAAACATATGCGATCCTTTCCCGATATCTGGAAATAACACCCGATACATAAGCAATTATATTATCTTAATGTTAGCACATATATACATAAAGGACTAGCAATTCTATTATTTCCACTGCATCTATACATACCAATGATTAGGTCTCAATATTCTCCGTTATCGATTAAGTCTATCCTAATCTATTTCAAATATAGTAAAAGCCCTCCATACGCTACATATATGGAGGGCTCGTGTAAAATACTATTCAAATTTATGACTTACGTCAATTGTTATGCTATTAAGTTGTTACGATATGCAATTATCTATTCAGTTGTAGTGATTCTAACTGTATTTGATACAGTACGTGGACATGTTCTTAACTTTATTCTTGAGTTTTACGAGCAGCGATAATTTCTTCCGCTTGCTTATGTGGAACCTCTTCATAAGTATAGAACTGACGGTTAAATACGCCTTGTCCTTGAGTGATAGAGCGCAATGCAGTTACATAGTCGGCCATTTCAGCCAATGGTACTTGTGCTTTAACAACAGAAATACCTGTTCTTTCACTTTGTTCCATGCCTAATACACGACCTCGACGGCTATTCAAATCACCCATGATGTCGCCCATGAAAGCATCTGGTGCAAACACGTTAACTTCATAGATTGGTTCTAATAGGACTGGTTTCGCCTTAGGAATTACATCCTTGATAGCCTGTGACGTAGCTACTTTAAATGCTAACTCTGAGGAGTCTACACTGTGGTAAGATCCATCCAAGAGTGTCACTTGCACGCCAATCATAGGATATCCCGCAATTAAGCCTTTATCTAGGGTTTCTTTGGCACCCTTTTCCACTGCTGGTATGTATTGTTTAGGTACAGCACCACCAAAGATTTTGTCTACGAATGCAAATTCGCTTCCATCGTATAATGGGTCCACTTGAATCTTAACGTGACCATATTGACCATGACCGCCACTTTGTTTCTTATATTTAGACTCGGTTTCAGCGGAGCCTTTAATTGTTTCGCGGTATGGAATATATGGAGTCACAAGTTTAGCTTGTACGCCATATTTACGATCCATTTTGTTGAGGATATGCTCGAGATGAACCTCGCCCATACAATCGATTTGTAGTTGACGGGCCTCAGCATTTTTCACTACTACGCAAGTAGGATCTTCTTCTGCTACCTTAAGAACAGCGCCAGCTAATTTTTCCTCCTCACCTTTTTTCACAGGTTCTAATGCTACTGTGTATAGAGGTTGAGGGAAACGGATAGCGTCGTATGTTACTTTAAAGTCAGGAGCAGTTAATGTATCGCCAGTTTTAGCATTAGCCAATTTCGGTATCACTACGATATCGCCAGCTTTAGCTGAGGATACAGGGATTTGTTGCTTCCCAATAAGGGTAACCATCTTGCCCCATTTTTCTTCTACGCCTTGATTTACATCAAAGAGGCGATCTCCTTCTTTGAGTTCACCAGAGAAGATACGTACAAAGCTTTGTTTGCCTGCGAATGGGTCTAACAATGTTTTAAATACGAATGCAGTTAAAGGCTTATCTACATGTACTACACATTGTTCGCCGGTTTCCGCATCAGTTGCGGTCATCACTTTTTTAGTTGCATCCGGCATGTAACGGATCATACGATCCAATACTTGATCTAGGCCAATACGAGATGTGGCACTGCCACACATGATTGGGCACACACGGCCACTAATCATCCCTTCACGCAAGCCTTGGCGAATTTCCTCTAAGGATAATTCTTCGCCTTCTAAATATTTTTCCAACAATTCATCGCTACCTTCAGCCGCGGCTTCTACGGTCATTTCCCGAATTTCTTGAGCCTTTTCGATAAGGTGAGCTGGTACAGCAATCTCTGTTGGTTGGCCATCCTTGTAAGTAAACGCAGTCATTTTTGCTACGTCTACGACGCCTTCAAAGTTGGCGCCTTCACCGATAGGAATCTGCAATGGCATAATGCCTTTGCCAAATAATTCCCGCATTCTTTCAATAGTACCGAAGAAATCGGCACCATCCACATCCATTTTATTGATAAATGCCATGCGTGGCATTTGTAATTCCACTGCATAATCCCAAGCGCGAACTGTGTCAGTTTCTACACCAGATGTGGCGGATAGTACCATTAACATACCATCGCACGCACGCAAAGCGGCACGAACTTCGCCATGGAATTCATTATAGCCTGGAGTATCTACGAAGTTAACCTTATGGTCATGCC
>CADFKY010000021.1 GCA_902834965.1 Veillonellaceae bacterium | reverse complement strand
AGTTTTGTAAAGCTTCAGTATTGTGTGTACGAACACCAATTGCAGCAGCTTCTTTCAATGCTGGAGTAGGATCTTTTACTTCATCATTTAATTGGTATGCTGCATGAGATACAACAGGGGCACCAACGGATACTGCAAGACCTAGAATAGCGGATGCTAATGCTAATTGTTTTTTCATTTTAATACTCCTATCCATAACTTAACTACAAGTCTATGCAATGATCTATGTAATCTGGATAATTTTATATAAAAGATATAGTTTATAGATTACTATAGATATATTGCATATATATAACCTTAAGCCAATCGTAACAAAGGAACATAGGGGTGTCAATAAACCCCATACCCCTAGAAGTATAGGAAAATTAAGGGTTTTTAAGCAATTTATGTGATGAATATAGTATAGTATTAGCTTTTATAATTATATTCTTTTTGGTTATAAGGATATGAATGTGTGAATATATGAGTAATTTTATTCTACTTTATATCCAGCATACTTTGATGGGGCCCAATAACATTACTACAAATAAATTAAAAATGACGACCTATACTTGTTTGTTCCTCGTTCCTGATGTCACTGCACAAGTACAGGTCGTCATTTTTATTACTGTAGTTGTGTAGGCGTCCCATCAAAATATGATATATAATAAATATAAAATTTTAGTAAAATAAAATTATCAGATAAAAGAGAGAAGGACTATGTTTGGTTTTATTGAGAGAGAACAAATACTTTTAAAACAAAATGTATACGATCTAATACATAATACTAGAATATCTTTTTTATTTATTTTAGTAGGGGGATTTTTTATTTATGTGCTGGGTAATATACATATAAATAGAGGAGCGGCTTATGATTTGTATTGGTATTATGTACGATATTTTTATAAGCTGCTAGGTTTATGTGTTGTCTATGATTTATGTAGACGTAGGCTATATGACTATGGTTTTTCAAGTAATTGGTAAATAAATTTATTTACTTAATGTATGGAGAGGTGAGGGTGAGCTTTATTGATACAATTATTAATAAATGAGTGGGCTTTATTTCAGTCTAACATATGTAGTCTTAAATATAATTGGCGTTTAGATCGTCTGTCTTATTTCTTCTCGCTTTTTATTGTTTTTATAATGTTTATTATTATGCCTAATATGATAATAGGTAAGTTTAATATCTATAGTGATAAGTATATACAGTTGGTTGGAATAATTGATTATATTGTTGTTATCTTAGCTTTGGCCATTATCTCATTACAACGTATTATGGATATAGGACGTTTATGGCTATACCTTGTGGTATGGATAGGAATTATACTATATTTTCTCTATAATCCATTTGATATCTCAGAAAATGTTATTACTGTTACACGTAATGTGGATTCCATTGAAACTATCTTAAATATAAATATAGGCTTTATATTCGGTATTCTTTCTATATTATTGCTTTTATCTGGGACGAATACACGTAATAAATATGGTGAGGCTGATGGTGTAATTAAAACTACTTGGGGATATATACATTATCCATTCTTGGAGAATTGGAATAGATTTAAGGAAGGGTTTTCTTTTTATAAAGTTATATCAATTATCAAGGAAAGTGGATCGTTACAATTATTTAATGTATCAAAGCGAGTAAGCCGTGGAGAAATATTATATTATTATATAGCTTATCAGTTAATCATTATTTTATTCATCTTATTGGTAATGATGATTTCTAAAATTCTACCGAAAACTGAATTTATATCTGTTTTATTAGTATATGTATTTGATATAGCCTATATATGGGTAGTTATATATATTGTAAGACTTGGTATTATGAGATTACATGATTCTGGTAGTAGTGCGCTATGGCTATTAGGATTATTGATACCATTTATAAATATGTATGTAGTTTATTTATTATTTGGTAAGGGATCTTGGCAATTTGTAAAAAACCTTTAGGTTTATATTCTATGAAATAGGAAATAGCTTATGATATATGATTTATTAATTTTAGGCATTAGTATATGGTTATTATATGATATTTTTCTTATGTATAAATCAAAGAATAAATCACAAGTCCTAATAGAGTTTATGTTGCTTGCTGTATTAATTGCTGGATACTTAATAAATAAACTGTATGAAACTAAATATTTTGTATCAGATACATATTTTTATTTAGGTATGGTATTAGCGGTTATTATATATTGTTGTATATTATGGTTACATAGGTATAGATATATAAATACTGACGACGAGAGAAAAAAGAAAAGTATAATTAATTCAATTCTAACAATTCATGCAATCATATTTTTATATGGATTAGTGATAGTTTGGGTAGTATTCTTTTAGATTTTAATATGATTCTTAATTAAAACATGGTGTTGGACTCCTTTGGGTTCAACACCATTTTGTGTATCTTGAAGTAATAGTGTAATGTATATATTAAATAGATTAGAGTACTATGGTTTTAAATTAGTAGGGTAGATATGCTTGAGAATATTGTAATTGGTCTCTTTGGCTTATTAATGGTGAATTATCTCGTCATTATAGCTAGGCAACGAATAGTTAAAATTGTAATTGGTATCTTAGGGAATGGTTTCTTTGGACTTTCATTGTTTAGCGATTATATTGCTTTACCAAGTTATATGATTGATTTGAAGTATATTTTAATTATTATTCTTTGTGTTGCTTGTGTCTTTGATCTATGGCGTCATAATCGCTCTGGCAAAATCACAGCTGGCGACAAGAGAAGGTATGATACCTTTACAGATCGAATTAAGTTTATTGTTATATTTTTCCTTCTTTTATGTGGTGTTGCATCGGTTATACATTATTTTGGCTGATTTTGATATTTTTTCTCATTGACTTCTATACATTAATCTTGTACTATTATTACATAGTAGTTGATAACAATTTTCAGTTATGAAGATTATATCATGTATGAGCGATATGGAGGTCACATATGAAAGGCATAATTATTGCATCCTTTGGATCAATTTATCAAGATGCTGTGGAGAAATCCATCGGCAGTATAGAGAAAAAAGTACGTTCCATGTATAGCGATATGGAGGTACGCCGTGTATTCTTATCTGATGCATTAGTAGAGAAGTGGAACGAGAAGTACGATGAAAAGATTTCTTCTTTCATAGAAGCTATGCAGGATTTTGCTCGGTTGGGTGTCGATGAGGTATACATTCAACCTGTAACATTGGTAGCAGATCAGTGTTACCAACAAATGCGTAAACAAGCATTGAAGTTTTTACATAGCAATGAATATGGTTTTAATCAAGTAAATATTGGTAAACCATTGCTTACATCATTAGGTGTAAAGAATTATGCCGATGATTATGAAGCTACATTAGAAAGCATTGTGCGTCATGTTAATACAAAGGCGCTTAATAAATCTGTAGTACTCATGGCAAATGGTCAAAACCAATTAGAGTTTAGTACATTGCAATTGAAAGCTATGTATGGTGCAGCGCCAAATGTAGTAGTATTTACTACAAACGGTTTCCCTACATTTAAACAAGCGCTTACATTATTAGACCGTATGGGCCATAAAGATTTACTAGTAGTACCATTAGCTCTCATTGGTTCTACACATTTGATGGACTACCTTGGCGGTGACCGTTCTGATTCCATTTATGCATTGCTTGCTGAAGAAGGATACAATGTAGATATTTGGAATGAAGGCCTTGGTGAAAATCCTTATGTACAAGATTTATTCTTGAAACATTTAGGTCAAGCTATTCGCATGTCCGACAGGAAGCGTCCCATGCCCCGTGAATCTGTAAAACCTGTTATGACGAATTCTCGCATGGAAGCGCAAGGTATGATTTCTTAATTTACTCTCTCACATAATTAGACATACATCTCATCACACTCCTTTACATAAGTAAAAGTCCTCCTTGTTGGCAATCCAATGAGGAGGATTTTTACTTTTACTATGAAAGATATTTATAATATCTATTTTATACGTCCCATGGTATGCCCCTAACGTGTCGTCTATGGTATGATTAAGATACATTATTAAATAGATAAGGAGACTTCCATGAAACAAGCTATTTTAGTTGTTGCCTTTGGGTCCACTGTTGACAGTGCTCGTGAACATAATATTGACTCCGTTGTGGAGTATATCCGTAAATCCTATCCAGATTATACGGTAGAATTAGCATTTTCCTCTCGTATCATCGTTAAGCGGTTGCGTGAACGAGGGGTTGAGATTCCTACTGAGCAAGGTGCATTAGAAAAACTTATTCAAGAAGGCTATACACATATTTATGTGCAACCCCTACATTTTACAGGTGGTGAAGAGTTTGATAAGTTGAAAAATAATATTCTTGCTCATGAAGGGGAGGGCCACCTGGAAGTGTTGCGCGTAGGCAGACCGCTCGTATACTACATGGGCCAAGAAGAGCATCCTGATGATTATCAAATTTTGATTGATCATTTTATTAAGCCACTCAATATTTCCAAAGATGATGGTTTGTTATTAGTCGGTCATGGTGGCCTTGGTTCTGGCAATTCTTCATATGGTAATTTACAGTTTAAATTAATTCGTGATGGTCTTACGAATGTGCGTGTTGCAGTACTAGAAAATGCACCATATGTGGCAGATGTAGCTATGCCATGGGAATGGCTTGATGGAAAACGGCCAAACACAATTTATGTGCACCCATTATTGTTAGTACTTGGGGATCATGCACAAAATGATCTCTTTGGTGATGAAGAGGATAGCGTTGTCAATGAACTTGCTGGGGCAGGTTATGAAGTTAAACCAATTCATAGTGCCCTTGGTGAATATGAATCAATTCACGATATCTTCCGTCAACATGTGCAGGATTGTATCGATGATTTGTATGGTAAACGCAGTCCACATCGTCCTGCAATTCCAAATATTAAATAGTATCTTTGTATATCTTGTATAAATTAGTTATAATAAAAGATATGAAATTTATAAATAGATTGTAACTATAAGAATAGGAGAACCCCATGAAAGGTAAATTATATGGCATTGGCGTAGGCCCTGGTGATTCTGAATTGATGACTGTGAAAGCTGCTCGCATCGTAGGTGAAGCTGATATTATCATCACACCTAAAACAGAAAAGAAAGATGGTTCTGTAGCACTTAATATTGCATCCCCATACATTCAAGAACATACAGAAATCGTTCCTGTAGTATTCCCAATGGTATTGGATGATGCTACACAAGAGGAAGGCTGGCAAGAAGCAAAACGCATTATCTTGTCCTACTTAGATCAAGGTAAAAGCGTTGTATTCTTAACATTGGGCGATCCTATGTTCTACAGTACATACATGTATGTATATCGTTTGATCGAAAATACAGGCCATGAAATCGAAACAATTCCTGGCGTTACTGCATTCTGTGCTATTGGTTCTCACCTTGGCTATCCAATTGTAGAGAAAGAAGAAGTACTAGCTATCGTTCCTGCTACAGCACCTAAAGAAAAAATCGATGCTGTATTGGCTGTAGCTGATGATGCGGTAATCATGAAAGTATATAAAAACTTTGATGAAGTACAAGAAACATTGCTTAAACATAACATGGCAGATGATGCGGTTATGATTAGCCGTGTAGGTTTGCCTGATGAGCAAGTATATGTAGGTCTAGACAATATGCCAAAAGATACTAAACTCAACTACTTATCTACAATCCTTGCAAAACGTAAGGATCGTTAACAAACACGTCGTATTACGAGGTAATATCTATGAACACAGTACAGATTCCACGTGTTGTCATTGCAGGCACAAACTCTGGTGTAGGTAAAACAACAATCGTAGCGGGCTTATTGGCTGCTTATGCAAATGGTGGACGTACGGTGCAATCCTTTAAAGTGGGCCCGGATTATATTGATCCGGGCTTTCATAAAATTGCATCCGGCCGTGACAGCTATAATTTAGATACGTGGCTCGTGCCACCTCACAAATTAAATCCTTTCTTTGCTACTATGGCAAATGGTGTAGACCTTGCCATTATCGAAGGTGTTATGGGATTATATGATGGCGGTCGCGAAGGGGTTAGTTCCACTGCCCAAATTGCTAAGCAATTGAATGCTCCAGTGGTATTAGTTATTGATTGTAAGGCGATGGGTGAAAGCGCAGCAGCCATTGCTAAAGGATTCCGTGATTATGACCCAGAGGTAAACTTTGGTGGTGTCATTCTTAACCGCTTAGGCTCTGCTAACCATGAGCGCATGGTTCGTGAAGGCATGTCCAAGATTGGTGTTCCAGTCATTGGTGCTATTTATCGCGATGACCGTATGCACTCTCCTGAGCGTCATTTAGGCCTTACACCTGTTACTGAAGTCGATCCAACAGAAGCCATAAATACGATTCGTGAAGCTGTTGAAAAAATGGTTAAGCTCGATCAATTATTAGAAATCGCATCTAGTGCACCAAGTATTGAATTACCCGATGCAGTAGATCCTAAATCCGTAGAAAAACGAGTTAAAATCGGTGTAGCCTATGATGAGGCGTTCTCTTTCTATTATCCAGCAAGTTTAGCCGCCTTAGAGGAAAAAGGTGCTGAAATCGTATACTTTAGTCCTCTTAATGACTTTGAAGTTCCTGATGTAGACGGCCTAGTATTTGGCGGTGGTTTCCCTGAAATGTTCTTGTTCCAACTCTCTAGTAACGAGTCAATGAAGGAGTCTATCCGTCAAGCCAACGAACAAGGTATGCCTATTTATGCTGAATGTGGTGGCCTTATGTATTTATGTGAGAGCATCCACGATTTCGAGGGTACCGTATATGATACGGTAGGTATTGTACCAGCTAATTGCATTATGCAACAAAAGCTACAAAAAGTAGGGTATGTTACGGCTACAGCTAAGCGAGATACCTTGTTAGGAGCTGCTGATACATCTCTTCGTGGTCATGAGTTCCATTTCTCCACTATGGAGCCGACTATAGAGGACTTCCCATGGGCATTCCACTTAGAAGGTGGCCGCAAACCTCAATCCTATGATGGAGGCTTTGCCACAGACAATGTATTAGCATCGTATTTACATTTGAACTTTGCTGGCTCTGATGAAGGCGCGCAACATTTTGTTGATATATGCGCTAAGTATAAAGCTAAAAGGAGCTAATTATGAGTGAACGAGGCTTAATTTTAGTTAATACCGGCAATGGTAAAGGTAAAACAACAGCAGCATTAGGTGTTGCATTACGCGCTGTTGGCCAAGGTCTTAAGGTTTTAATCTTACAATTTATCAAAAGTGGTAATGGCTATGGCGAACTAGCAGGTCTTGCTAAATTAGGGGACCAAGTAGAAATTCGTTCCATGGGTAAGGGATTCATTTACTATAAACGAGATGAAGTAGGCAAGGCTGAATTGGCACGTCACAAAGAGGCAGCTCAAGAGGCTTGGCACACATTAGTGGAAGAAGTAAATTCAGATCGATGGGACCTCATCATTATGGATGAAATCAATAATGCCATTAATTATGAGCTTATTGATGTGAATTCTGTAGTAAATATGCTTAAACATAAACCTGAGCGCTTACACGTTATTTTAACGGGTCGTTATGCAAAACCTGAAATCATTGACATTGCCGATACGGTAACAGAAATGAAGGTAGTAAAGCACGCCTATGAGAAAGGCATTAAAGCTGCTAAAGGGATTGAGTTCTAATACGGAGAGCTTGAATATAAATAAATCTAAAATTTTCGAAAAAGTCCTTGCTAAAACTATATCGAAAATGTATAATATAGTCATAAGCACAAGGTGCTGAATATTCTCGACATTAAGTATGTATATAAGACTAACCAGGAGGTTAACTATGGCTGTACATGATTACATTAAATCCGGCGATTTCGCTACTGAAAAACACGTTCCTGTTATCGAGACTGTTGACACTGTAAAAGCAGGTGAAACTTTCCACGTAACATTGTCCGTTGGTAAAGACATCGCACATCCTAACACTGTAGAACATCACATTGAATGGATCAAATTGTACTTCGTAGCTGAAGGTACTCAATTGCCATTCGAAGTTGGTGAAATTTCCTTCAACGTACACGGTGACGGCGCAACTGCAAACGAAGGCCCTGTACACGCAATCTCTGAAGGTTCTTTGGCAGTTTCCTTGAACAAATCTGGTAAATTGATTGCTGTATCCTACTGCAACATTCACGGTTTGTGGGAATCCGAAAAAGAAATCACAGTTGCTTAATTAACTTAATCAACTAATAAAGACCAGCCTTAGAGCTGGTCTTTTTGTATGTAATTTTTAATAATAACATAATTATTTTAGAGAAAAATCTGTCCGCACTCAAAAGAGTTTTGTTTTTATATGGTGGATAAAATGCCTTATATCCCTTTACAGTGCTATTTGTTTGTGGTAAAGTATATGCATATTGATTTTTAGTAGAATAAGTTAAATGAGGGATTATTGTGGCCTTAATCGTTAAAAAATTTGGTGGTAGTTCCGTAGCTACACCAGAAAAAATATTTAATATTGTTGATCGCGTCCTTCGTGAGAAGAAAGAAGACGATAAAGTCGTTATCGTTGTATCCGCTATGGGTGATACAACAGATGACTTGGTAGCATTGGCTAAAGAGGTAACATCTAAGCCTTATGGTCGTGAAATGGACCGCTTGTTATCTACAGGTGAGCAAGTAACGATTGCATTGATGGCGATGGCATTCAACGAACGTGGTCATAAAGCGATGTCCTTAACAGGTGACCAAGCAGGTATTACAAGTAGTGATACATTCAATAAAGGCCGTATTTTAGGCGTTGATCCAAATCGCGTATTTGAAGCTTTGGATGAAGGCAATATTGTAGTGGTTGCAGGTTTCCAAGGTATTACTGAATATGGTGATATGGTTACTTTAGGTCGCGGTGGTTCTGATACAACTGCTGTTGCATTGGCAGGCGCTATGAAAGCTGATGTTTGTGAAATATTCACAGATGTTGAAGGTGTTTACTCTACAGACCCTCGCGTTGCAAAAGAGGCTTTCAAATTAGAAGAAGTAACATATGGCGAAATGCTTGAGATGGCACGTCTTGGTGCAGGTGTAATGCAACCTCGCGCCGTAGAAATGGGTTTCCGTTATGGTGTACCTATTCACGTACGTTCAACATTTAGTGACAAAACAGGTACTATTATTCGGGAGGATTATACTGTGGAAGCAAATAAACACGTAATTACTGGCGTAGCTGACGATACTAATACAGCAAAAGTAGCCCTTGTAGGCGTTGAAAATAAACCAGGTGTGGCAGCAACTGTATTTAAAGCATTGGCTGCAAAAAATGTGGACGTTGATATGATTGTTCAATCTATCCGTGCCGTAGGTGAACCTAAAACTGACCTTATCTTCACAGTAGCTATGGATGATGTTGTACTAGCTCGTGAAGTATTAGCAGAATTACAAAAAACTGTTGATATCGAAGCTGTAAACATCGACGAAAAAATGGCAAAGGTTTCTATCATTGGTGCAGGTATGTTAGGTCAACCAGGCGTAGCTGCTCAAATGTTTGATATCTTGAGCCAAGAAGGCATCAATATTGAAATCATTTCTACTTCTGAAATTAGTATTTCTTGCCTTGTTGCTGAAAATCGCGTTAAAGATGCTGTTCGTGTAATTCACAACGGCTTATTGTTAGACCAAAGAGGTTAATTCATGGATAGTCTACGTAGTTTTATGGATGAAATGCTTAATGACCAAGGTCGTAAGGAAGGTTTCATTAGCGATCTACTAGGAAATCTTAAAAATCAGCCTATTCCAACATTGGAGCAAGCTCAAACCGGTTATACTACTGTGAGTAATTTACACGGTATTTTCTATGATTATGATAAGGCCGAAGTTACTATTTCTTATAAGGTGGTACCTGATATGTACCCACCATATACATTGAGCTTTGTACAATTCCAAGCAGTGCTAGAAGGCTTATTAACCTTGCGCCGCAATCAAAAGTGGCAAATGCAACATAATAAATAAAATGAACCCCATGGGCTGTATGCCTGTGGGGTTTTGTATTTCGATAATTATTCTTAACATCTATATATAGGGTCGTCGATATGTTATAATAAATTGTTAGCATGAAATTAATTATATTTATATAGAAAGAAGGGACAGCATGGAAATAAATAAGGTTTATTCTGGCTTTCGCCTTGACCGCATTGAGCGCATTGATGAGATCAATGGTACCGCTTATGAAATGAAGCACGAAAAGTCTGGTGCTCGCTTAATTTATATCGATTCACCAGATTCTAATAAAGTATTCAATATTGCTTTTAGAACAACACCTCATAATAGCACAGGTGTAGCACATATTATGGAGCACTCCGTTCTATGTGGTTCTCGCAAATTCCCATTAAAAGAGCCATTTGTTGAACTTGTAAAAGGTTCTTTAAACACGTTCCTAAACGCTATGACATATCCGGATAAAACGATGTATCCTGTAGCGAGTAAGAACGATAAAGACTTCCATAATTTGATGGACGTATATCTTGATGCCGTATTCTACCCACGTGTTCGTGAAGATGCAGAAATTGTAATGCAAGAAGGGTGGCATTATGAGCTCGAAAATGCAGACGATGAACTTACCTACAAAGGTGTTGTGTTCAATGAGATGAAGGGTGTTTACTCATCTCCTGATTCTGTATTAGAACGCCAAATGATGCGTGAGCTTTTCCCAGATACTACTTATGGCGTTGACTCTGGTGGGGATCCTGATTATATTACAGATTTAACATATGAAGAATTCCAAGAGTTCTACCGTGTTCACTATCATCCATCTAACAGTTATATCTTTTTGTATGGTGATATGAATATTGAAGAGCAATTAGCATTCTTGAATGATGAGTACTTAAGTCATTTTGATGCTATTGACGTTCATACTGAGGTAGCTCTACAAGCTCCATTTACAGAAGGTAAAGTGGTGAGCTATCCATATAGTGTAGGTTCTGAAGAACCAACAGATAATCGCACATTGCATTCCTTCGCTTATGTATTACCTGATGTAACGCCTGAACATAGCTTGGCTTTTGAAGTGTTGACACATGCTTTGTTGACATCTCCAGCGGCGCCTCTTAAACAGGCTTTGGTAAAAGCTGGTATCGGCTCTGACGTAAGCGGCTATTATTTAGATAGCATTCGTCAACCTATGTGGACAGTACAAGCTACAGGTTCTAATTTAGATAAACAAGCTGACTTGCAACGCATCGTAGAATCTACCTTACAAGATCTTTGTGACAAAGGCTTAGATAAAGAATTATTAGAGGCTTCTTTGAATAGCATTGAATTTGCTCTTCGTGAAAGTGATTTCGGTGGACGTCCTATCGGTTTGGCGTATATTATTCGTATGATGGATAATTGGTTATATGATAATGATCCATTGGAATTATTACACTATGAAGAGGCATTAACTAATATTCGAAAGGGCTTAGCAGGTACATACTTCGAAGATTTAATTCGTCATTCTATCTTGAATAACAACCATAAAGTTCTTGTTTCTATTTATCCTGAACGTGGTCTTCAAGAGCGTAAAGATGCAGAGGTTAAAGAGCATTTAGCTAATGTAAAAGCTAATATGACCTCTGAAGAAATCGAAGCAATTGTAGAACAAACTAAACGCCTAAAAATTCGTCAAGAAACACCAGATAGTGATGAAGCTCTAGCGTCTATTCCTTTGCTCGAGTTGTCTGATTTAAATCCTAATATTGAAGCTGTAGAACGCCGTGAAAGTAAAATTGGCAATACTACAGTTCATTTTGTACCTACTTTTACAAAAGGTATCAATTATGTAGGATTGTATTTTAAATTGAACTGCCTCACTGAGGAGGAACTATTCTACGCTGATATTTTAAGTGATATTCTTGGTCGTATTGATACATCTGAACGCGGTTATGAAGCACTGGCTAAAGATATTAATATGAATTTAGGGGGATTGAGTTCTGATATTACGGCCATCAGCAAAGATGGTAAGCGTGATGAATTTACGCCTCTTATGATTGTACGTGCGAAAGCATTACATTCTAAATTACCTGATTTATGTCGCTTGATTAATGAAGTAGTTCAAAAAGCAGATTATAGCGATGATCAACGTTTGACTGAACTTGTTCAAGAAAGTAAAGCCATTTGGGATAATGAAGCATTCCGCCGTGGTAATTCCATCGTAAGTCAACGCGTTATGGCTCAAGTTTCTGCAGTTGGCAAGTTTAGAGATAATGGTAATTTAGGATATTATCAAAAAATTAGTGAACTAGCATCTAATCCTGCAGCATTGCCATTATTACCAGAAAAATTAGCTGAAGTAGCTCGTAAAATTTTCCGCGCTAACAATGTAGATATTATGTTTGTTGGTGAAGAAGGTGAATTAGAAGCCTTTGAAAACCTAATGAAACCTTTTGTTGAAACTTGGGATACTACAGAATTAAGTAATGATGTATTACAAATCACTCGTCTATCTGGCAATGATGGTATTGTTACTGCTGGTAAGGTTCAATACGTAGCACAAGGTGGTAATTTTATCGATCATGGTTTCAAACATGTTGGTCCAATGAGTGTTCTAGAAACGATTTTACGTTATGAATACCTTTGGATTCGTATTCGTGTACAAGGTGGCGCTTACGGAGCATTTGCTAATTTCTATGATGATGGCAATATGATTTTCTGCAGTTATCGTGATCCTAACTTGTTAGAAACTTTGAATGTATATAAAGAGTTGCCTCAATACCTTCGTGACTTCACATTGACTGATCGTGAAATGCGTAAGTATATTATCGGTACTATGAGTTCTTTAGACTTGCCAATGACACCTGCATTGCGTGGACCTCGTGCAATGGGGATGTACTTCAGCGGTGCTAAATTAGAGGACAAAGTAGAGTTCCGTAAACAAGTAATCGCATGTAAGCCAGAAGATATTGTTGCATTAGCAGATGTGGTAGAACCTGTATTGAATGATAATCATATTTGTACAATGGGTAACGAACAAAAGATTAAAGATGCTGGTAATGTGTTTGATAACATTGTGTCTTTAGGATAAATAAGTTTATATCAATAAATGATATAACTTTAGTTTGACATATCTTCGGATGTATAAGTGGCATATTCATAATGGATATGCCACTTGTTTTCTGCTATAGGAGAGTTCTAATGAAAGGTAGATTTGCGCCTAGTCCAACAGGATATATTCATCTAGGTAACGTGTGGATAGCACTTTTATCATATATCTCCACACGCCAACAAAAAGGAACGTATGTTGTACGTATGGAGGATATAGACCTACAACGGTCAAAACGAGAACTAGGGGAAGCTTTACTAGATGATTTGGAATGGCTTGGCTTTGAATGGGATGAAGGTCCTCGTGTAGGTGGACCAGAAGTATCCTATTGGCAAAGTGAAAGACAAACATATTATGCAGACATATTAGAATATCTCGCATTAGAAAAACTAATTTACCCTTGCTTTTGTAATAGAGCGCGACTACAATCTATAGCTTCTGCACCTCATGTAGGCGAAGTGGTGCATCGTTATGATGGAAAATGTCGACATTTACGTGATTTTGAAATACAAGAGTTATGTAATAGCAAAGAACCATCCTTGCGCCTTGCTATAGATTCTTGTGATCTTGAGTTTGATGATCGATGGCAAGGTAAGCAGCATATTCATTTGGAAGGTGAACTAGATGATTATGTATTACGTCGTGGTGATGGTATGTACGCATATAATTTGGCAGTCGTATTAGATGATATAGCTATGGGAATAACTGAAGTGATTCGAGGCGATGATTTACTCGATACAACGGGACAGCAATTATATTTGTATAATACATTACAACAATGCTATCCCCATAAGAATATAGTGGTTCCTAAGTATGGTCATGCCCCACTTTTGGTAGATACAGATGGCCATAGACTTTCTAAACGCCAAAAGAGTATTACAATCCGTGAATTACGAGAACAGCAATGGTCAGCATCTAGAATTTTAGGAGAGTTAGCTGTTGCAGGCGGGCTTATAGATGGTGCTATGTATAGTCATCCACAAATAAGCCTTTCTGATTTAATTCATTTAGACCTATCGGTTCCTAGTTTGAGGCAAAAAACAATTGTCATTGAATGATAATAGATACATTGATTTTAGTTCTGAAATGTTTGCTAAAAGCGTATAATTCTTTAACTATAAAATTCGATACATTACATTGACAAAATTCGATATTTATTTATAATAGTATATAAGAGGTGGTTGAAATGACAATTCAACAAGCTTTAGATCAAAAGGTGTGGGCCGTTATTGGAGCCACTGATAAAACCGAAAAGTTCGGCTATAAGATTTATAAATGTCTTAAAGATCACGGATATGAAGTATATCCAGTTAATCCTAAT